>JAOPWF010000605.1 GCA_025965815.1 Mycobacterium sp. | reverse complement strand
ATGGCCATCCGGCGCGCCGATCTGTTGAACCGGCGGGCATGGTCGGCGGGGCGGAAGAGGGCCCGCTGACCGTTCGGACGCCAGAACGCCTTCATGCCTTCGAATATCGTCTGGCCGTAATGCAATGCCATGGTGGCCGGGTGAAGCGGCAACGCGGCGAGGGGACCGACCTGGGCGTCGTGCCAACCCTGCTCTGCCGACCACCGCATTGTCACCATGTGATCGGAGAAGACGTCGCCGAACCCGGGCGTCGCGAGCAGCTCCTCCCGCCGGGTGAACTCCAGCGCGGCAACATCATTCATGTCACGTCTCCTTCAGGACCGATTCGAAACACTGGAGCGCCCGGTCAACCAGCGGACCGGAAATCCCGGTGTAGCCGGACGGATCGAACAGCCCGGGCACGTCGGGGACGGCCACTCCGGCCTCCGCCAGGGCGATGGCAAGCAGGTCGGCGACATCGGCACCGCCGCGCTCGGCCGCCGCGGTGACCTCGGCCAGTAGGCGTTTGGCGCTGGCCTTGCCGAGTAACGGCGCCAGCACCGCATTGACGCGCTCGGAGACGATGGCGCCGCGGGTCAGCTGCAGGTTCGCGGTCATCGCCTCGGGTGAGACTTGAAGCGTTTCCACGAGGCGCGCGGCATTGGCGGCCGCACCGGCACCGATGCGCAGACACTCCCGCAGCGGCTGCCACTCGGCATGCCATCCACCCGAGGACCGCTCGTCCTCCACAGCCATGGAACCGAACAGCACGAGGGCGATCGGTGGCAGCTGCCGGGCCGCGGTCGCGACGAGCGTCGCGAAGACGGGGTTGTGCTTCTGTGGCATGGCCGAGGATGCTCCCCGGCCCGGCGCCTGTTCCTCGGTGACCTCTCCGATCTCGGTCCGGCTCAGTACGAGGACGTCGGCGGCCAGCTTGCCGAGCGCGCCCGTGGTGACCATCAGGCTCGCGGCGACATCGGCCAGGGGTGTGCGAACTCCGTGCCAGGGAAGGACCGGCTCGGCCAGCCCGAGGCGGCTGGCCACCAACGCCGGCAAGCGCAAGGTCGCGTCAGCCGGATCGGTCGTGTTCAACGCGTACTGGTGGTATGCCGCAAGCGTGCCCGCTGCGCCACCCAGCGACACCGGCAGCGCCGCGCGGGTCCGGCGCACCCGCTGCACGGCGTCGAGCACCAGATGCAGCCAGGTGGCCGCTTTCAACCCGAAGGTGACCGGCACGGCGTGCTGGGTCAGGGTGCGCCCGGCCATCGGTGTGTCCCGATGCCGCTCGGCGTGTCCGGCCAGGCTGTCGGCGCACGCCAGCAAGTCGGTTGTAATCCGGTCCAGCGTCGCCGCGCACAGCAGGGTCAGGGCCGTGTCCAGGATGTCCTGGCTGGTGCTACCGCGGTGCACGTATTCGGCGGCGGACGGGGCGATGGCCCGGACCGCGGCGGTGAGCTGCTCGACGAACGCCACGACGGGGTTGGCCGTGTCGCGCACTCCCGCAGCCACCACTTTGAGCTCGATGTGTGCAGGCACGGCGGCGGCCCTGATCGCCACTGCCGCGCCCGCGGGAATCACGCCTAACTCGGCCTGGGCCTCGGCCAGAGCGACTTCGGTTGCGAGCATCGCGGTCAGCAACGCGTCGTCGTCGACCAGGTCACCCGCTCCCGTCGCCGCCCATGCGGGGGCCAGAATTCCGTAGTCCGTCATGCTGATCTCCCGGTCAGGTGTACGCCGCGATGGTCGGCCAGTAGCAGCGCCCGCCGGTGTTCCGCCGCGGTCCGCAGGCAGGACCGGGCGATCGCGTCCGCATCACCGAGGATCACGGAGTTGACGCCGGGACGGATGCCCGCCGCGGTCACCCAGTGCACCGACTCGGTGGGCACGCCGAACGCGAAACGCCGCGGGTGCGCGCGATCGTGCGCGTCGAGCAGCCGATAGGGACGGCGGGTGACCGCGACACCACCGGCAACCCAGTGACCACCGCCGCGGATCGGGATGCGGTACGGCCGGCACTCGCCCCGGTCGAGCAGCGTCCGCAGCAGCGGGTCGGTCGTCCGGTGCAGGTCGGTTTCCGGCAAGCGCGCCTCGATCAGCGTTGCGGCCCGCACGGTGAGGTCCGGGCAGGCTCCGGAGTGCGCGACGAACGCTCCGTCCGAGCAGTCGACGCGCAGGTCCGGGCCGAGCACCTCGAGCACGCCGGCATCCATCAGGGCGCCGAACTGCTCGATGCGTTCGGCCGGTGGCCCGATCGACAGGAACGCGTTCAACGGCATGTACCAGCGCTGCAGCTCGTCCCGGTAGGAGTCGCCGGACAGGCCGCCGTGGTCCACCAGCAACCGGATCTCGTTGCGCAGGTCGCGCAGGACATCCAGCGCGGCCTTGCGCGGACCGGTCACGTTCCCCTTGCCGGCCTCTCGGACTTCAACATCCAGATACGACCGCAGCCAGCTACGGAAACGTTGGGTCGAGGACACGTCGTCGTCGGTGAACGGCGACGCGATCCGCTGCCAGTCCCAGCCCTGGTCGGGATCGATATCGAACTTGGCGAGCACGGTGCGTTGAGCGTCGCTCTCCTCGATTGCCAGGGGGTCGCCGAAGATCGGCACCACCGCTGGCTCCGCCGCGGCGAACAAGGCGGTGAATTCCTCTGCATCGCAGGTGCATCGACGCTCGCGCACCAGAGTCGCGTAGTACACCGTGCGGACTTCCTGGTCGATCATCGGCCAGATGTCACGACGGAAGTCCGCTGGTGCGCCGGCGTCGGCGCGGGCCCGCAGCCGCTCGATCACCTCGGCGGTCACGTACCGGGGCGTGTGACGGCCGAACGAGCCCTTCTGGTTCTTGCCGCGGGCGTGGTACGGCACACCGCGCCGAGATCCCACAACCAGGCGGGGTTCCTGGCCTGACGGAACGTAGATGAGGGTGTCGTCGGAGTCGCGCACGAATGTGCCGCCACGGCCGATGGTGAACAGCGCCATGTAGTCGAAGAAATTGAGGCCCATGCCGCGCAAGATGACTGACTCGCCCGCGGGTATGGCGTCCTGCGGCACATCAGCCGGGTTGCTCGGTGCGATGTACCGCAGGTCGTGCCGGTCCGCGAACTGACTGAGGGCTGTTTCGGACTCGCCGAGGTGATGCGGCATGTGACCGAGTGCGAGCACTACGGACTGAAGGTCGCCGATGGCCTCCCCGGTGGTTAATACGACTTCCTGCAACCCATCTGGCGTGTCACGAACGTCGACCGCGGTCGCCTGGTGCGATACGAAGCTGACAGCCGGGGGCGCCGTCCAGATGATGCGGTCGCGCGCCCACTGCAGATAGCTCCCGTAGAACGGCCGGGACGGATAGTCGTCCGGCCCGAGCGTAGCGGATTCGGCCCGAACAGCTTCCGGTACGGCAGGGCTGCCGATCTGGGCAATCGAGCGGGCCCACTCGTAGAGGCTCGGCCCGCTCACCACCGGCCCGTCACAGTCGACGGTGTCGTCGACGAATATGGTCACCTGGCAGGCAACCGTATTCATCAAGAGCACCCGGTCCTGCGTGCTTCGCCATACCTGGCCGCCGTCGAACACATGCGGGTCGATCAGGTGGATGACGAGTTTCTGCCCGTGCGCCAGAAGCGACTCAGCATTGGCGCAGAGGCGTTCCGCGACCGACAAGCCGCGTGGGCCAAGCCCGACGATCGCCAGATGCAGCTGCTCAGTGAACATTTGATGACCCGCCCTATGCGCCGCTCATGTGGCGGCCGAGTCCGGCCGCCAATGGAGCGAGTCGACCCATCACGTCGGCGAACTGTTGAGGCAGGAGCGCCTGTTTGCCATCGCACAACGCCTGCTCCGGCGCGACGTGGACATCGATGATCAGCGCGTCGGCCCCGGCCGCGATCGCGGCCAGCGACAGCGGTTCCACGAGTTCTGGGTGTCCACCGGAATGGCTGGGATCCACCATGACCGGCAGGTGGGTGCGCTGCTTCCACAACGCGACCGCGGTGAGGTCCAGCGTGAAGCGCGCCGACGGTTCAAATGTGCGAATTCCCCGCTCGCACAGCACAACCTGGTCATTGCCCTCGAGCAACAGATATTCGGCGGCGGCGAGGGTCTCCTCCACGGTGCAGCCGAAGCCGCGCTTGAGTACGACCGGAAGGCCGCTCTGGCCCGCGGCGGTCAGCAGGGCGAAGTTCTGCATGTTCCGTGCACCGATCTGCAACCCGTCGACCACCGCGGCCAGCCGCTTGACGTGCTCGGGATCGACAACCTCGGTGACGACGGGGAGACCCGTCCGTTCCCTGACCTCGGCCAGCAGGTCAAGGCCGTCCCACTGCAGGCCCTGGAAGGAATGTGGCGAGGTCCGCGGTTTGAAGACGCCGCCCCGCAGGCCGACGGCGCCGTGTTCGGCGACGACGGCTGCGGTGGCCATCGTTTGTTCCGGCGATTCGACCGCGCACGGTCCGGCGATCACCACGACGGAACCGTCGCCGATCGTGGTGGGCCCGAAGGAAACCTTGGTACCGCTGGGGCGTAGTTCCTTGCGTCCCAACCAGACATCACTGTGCTTCGGCACTTGGTGGGTCGGCGCAGGAAGCTGCGGTCCCGCCGTGTGGATGAGGTCCGCATCGGATACCGAAAGGACGTGAGTGTCGCCGAGGCGGTACATCTCGGTTGGCGCGCCGGCTGATTCCAGGTGCTGTATCCACCCCTCGACGCCGGCGCGGGTCACGGCCTCGTCGAACACGAGCAATGTGTCGGGATTAGTCATGACTCAAATGGTCGTGATCCGGCCGTGCTCGCGTAATCGCCGGCGATACCAGAATCCGCCTGTCGATGGGACAGGTTTTCCTACCCGCGAGGTAAGGGCCCGGCCACTTCGGCCCAGAAACGCGGAAGCGCGGCGCACAAGTGTGTGCCGCGCTTGCCGAGCTGAATGTCACACGGGTGATTGGTAATTGGTCATCAGGATGGAGTCGTGTGGATCGTCACCGCCCGGCGGACGCGCTCCTCGATCTCGTCGAGTTCGGCGATCGTCGGGGCGTCGATGAAGAAGGTGACCGCCCGGTCGTCGGAGCTGCGGATGGGGCCCAGCTCCGCGCCGCGGGCCTCGTAGACGAGGACCGCGCGCAGCGCCGGCGGGTGATCAGCGGCCAGCGCAGGGATGTCGGGCCAGGGATTGCCGTCGTTGACCCATCGGGCCTCGACCCCGGGCCAGTCGACCTCCACGTCGACGAGTGTCCCGGGCCGGTGCCCGACGTACACCTGGCGTGCGTAGCGCCGGGCCGCGGGATAGTCGGCGGCCTCTCCGAGCGCGATCCGCAGGATCTCGGGCTCCATCCGTCGGCCCGTCGCGAGTCGGTACAGCACCATGATCCCGTCTCCGGGAGTCCTGGCGGCAACCTCCATGAGACGGGCCTCGCCCCGCTCGTCGAGCCTCCACTCGGCGTGCGTGATGCCGTTCTCGACGCCCAGCCGGTCGAGCATCGCGACGTTGGCACGCTGCACCGCGTCCCACGCGTCGTCCCGTACAGCGGGCACGGTGTGGGCCATCTCGACGAAATACTGCGAGTCGACGTCAGTCGTCTCCTTGCGCGTGACCGAGGAGAACAGCGTCTTGCCGTCCTGAGTCAGACTCTCGACCGAATACTCCTGTCCGGTGATCATCTGCTCCACGAGGATGGTCTCCTGCGCTGGATAGTCGTCCAACTGCGCGGCTAGCTCGGCACGGTCGTGCACCATCTGGACGCCCTCGCTCGAGTGCCTCGTGGCTGGCTTGACCACGGCGGGGAACGGGACGGAGCCGTGGTCGACGGAATCGCGCGCCTCGGGCGGGATCAGCACGGAAACCGGGCTGAGATCGGGCAGGTACCAGCGCTGCAGGTACTTGTTACGGCAGGCGCGCGCTGCCCGCAACCCCGGGAACGGGAGGTCGAAGTAGTCGGCGACCAGGCCGGTCGGCTCGACCAGCGTCTCCCCGACGGCATAGATGCCGACCACGTCGTACCGCTTCCGCCAGCGTTCGGCGTGTTCGATGACTCCGGGAAGGAAGGAGCCTTCGCTCGCGACCGACCCGTCGACGAAGGCAAACTCGTCGATCGCGGAGGCGGGGTGGGCGGGATCGTCACCATGCGCCTCCGCATACGAGCGCGAGATTGCCGGCGTGATCACCAGGACTTTGAGGTCCCGGCTCCGCAGGTCGTCGATATAGACGGAATCTCGGCAGATCACGGGCAGGAACCCGGTCAGGATGAAGGCGCGGGGCCTGGCCTGATGCTCGCTCATGTTGTGTTCCTTTCTGATGCGGCCCCGACGAGACCGGCGTGGTTCATGCGGACGGTCGGCGCACTCGAGGGCGGCGGCTTGTTCGCGGCCCGGACCATCGGACGTTGACCGGCTACTTCCAGCCGCAGGATTCGGCTGCCGATCCGCACGGACATCCCGGGCAGCCAAACGGTCGGCTTCCCCGGCGCGATCCGGATCCATTGGGTCTGCCCGGCCGGCCGGATGGCGACACCGTTCCTCGACTGACGGTCGATGATGAGCACCCGGCCGTCGACGCGGCGGATCTCCAAATGGGCTCGGGACATCCCGTTGGCGCGGACGTCGATCCGGATGGGACGCAGTCCACTTTGAGCGGCGTGGCTGTTGTCGGGGTCCCGTCCCACCAAGCAATCGCGGTCCAACGTGAATCGCGAATTATCGTCGAGGACAACGTATTCGAGTTGTCTGCGGACCTGAACCGTCGTCTGCGGGGGTGGCGCCTGTCGGCGGGCCGGTGGGCGGACCGCGAACGGGGCGATGACCAGCTTCACGGTGGGCGGTTCGGCGTCCGGGACGGGGACCCCGTCCGACGCGAGGGGGAAGGGTCGGCTTCGGATCGCCCACCGGACGACGGGCACGGTCGCCAAACCCGCCGCGGTGAGTAACCCGCCGAGCAGCAACCAGCCGACCTGCCCGATCCCCAGGCATAGGGCGCCGAGCACGGCGGGCGCCACCGCAAACGCGGCACCCAGCCCCATATCCTGCAGGCCCACGTACTCGCTCTGCGCGTGGGCCGGCGCCAGCTCGAAACTCAGCGCGAACACGGCTGCCGCATGGCACATCTCGCCCACGGAGTGGACGCCCACCGCCGCAAGCAAAACCGTGGCGGAGGCCCACGCCGGCAGGCCGGCCGACACCGCCACGCCCCCGCAGGCGACCAGGAAGACCAACCCGGCGACGCGCATGGCGGCGGCGCCCTGGCGCACGGTCTTGACCTTCCGGCCGACCCAGACCTGCAGCGCCACAACCCCGACCGTGTTGACGATCAACACGGCGCCGACCATCCAGCGGGGGGCGTTCGTCTCCGTCGCGATCCAGAGCGGGAGGGCGAAGGTGATGACCGCGTACTGCAGACTCATCACCCCGTTGAGGACTGTGTACGCGATGAACGGTTTATCCCGGAGGGCGACGCCAGGCCGCGTACCAGGCGGAGCAGGCAACGGCGCGAAGTGCGGGAGCCTCGCGCACACCCATGCACCGATCAGGAAGGTGCCGGCGTTAGCGAGGAAGAGCACCTGATACGCGGCCAGGGTGTGCAGCGTCAGCGCCAACGCCCCGATGGCGGCACCGATGCCGACGCCGGCGTTCTCGATGGCCCGGAGCTGAGAGCGGTACGCGGCCGCGCCCTCGCCGCCGACGCGGCGGATGAGGCCGCCGCGTGACGCTCTCGATGCTGCCGTCGCCAGCATCTCCACGACAGTCACCACGACGAACATCCAGATGTGGGTGACGAAGACGTAGCCCACCATCGTCACCGCCAGCACGACCAGGCTCAGGGCGGCGACCCCCCGGGGCCCACGACGGTCGGCCAGGTGGCCCATTGGAACACCGGCGAAAAGGCCGATCAGTCCGGCCACGGCCAGCCATAGGCCAACCTCGGTGACCGAAAGTCCCAATCCCTCAGTGAAATACAGGACCGACGACGTCATGAACATGCCGGTGCCGATGTTGTAGATCCCGGTGCCCAAGCCCAGGCGGCGACGTGCGCCGGGCTCGGGTACCAGGGTCGACAGCCAGTTCGCCATGATCACGCTACTTCGGTGGCAGGCAGGTCGGTCATGAACGCGGCGATGGCGCGGTTCTCGGGGCTCGAGCACACCGCCAGGTCGCTGTACTTCTCCCGCAGTTGGCGCTTGAGCACCTTGCCTGTCACGCCGACGGGAAAGTCGTCCGGGGTCCGGGCGACGTCCAGCACCGCGATGCGGGGATGGCCCGCCTTTTCGAGCACCCCGTTGGCCTCGGCCAGTAGCCGTCCGGCCGTGGGCGGCGACTCGCCGCTGATGGCCGGGATGACTGGGATGACAATGGCGACCGGAACGACCCGCTCGCCGCAGCGGCCGGCGACTACGGCACAGTCGCTGATGGCGCTGATCTCACTGAGCAGCACCTCCTCCATGAGCACCGAGTAGCCGGTGCCCTCGGCGGTCTCAAACGCGTCCTTCGTCCGGTCCACCACGAAGTAATTGCCGTCCACGTCCTGGTACACCAGGTCACCGGTCAGCCAGTAGCCGCCGAGCTTCGAGCGATAGGTGGTGTCGGAGTCGTTCCAGTACCCGGCGGTGATGGACGGGCCCTTGGCTCCGAAGAAGCCCACCTCGCCCACCGGGGCCTTACTACCGTCGGCCCGCAGCACCGCGACCTCGGCGACGGGATCGGGCTTGCCGACGCGCCGATCCGAGCGCTCCGACGACAACGTCCGGGGCTGGACCACCAGACCCCAGCCGAGCTCGGTCGTGCCGAAGCGGTCGTAGAAGGTGGGGGGCTCATGGTCCGGGCTGCGCTTGGCCAGGATCGCCCGGATGTGGGCCTCGTGGATGGCGTCTCCCATGGTGACCCAGTAGTCCACCGAATCCACAGTGCCGCTTGGTGTTTCGAGTGCCGCCAACTCGGCATAGGCGTGGGCGAATGCCATGACCCCCTTCGGGCGGTGCTGGCGCACGGCTGCCTCCAGCTCCTCACCGCTCGGGTCGTAGAGCGCTACGTGCGGCGTGCCGGCGAGGATGGAGTAGGCGGTGTACACGATGCACCCGAGATGCGACTGCGGTTGGGCGGTCATCATCCGCTCGTGGGCGGGCTCCGTGTAGTGCTCGAGGCGGAAGCGCGGTCCGGCGACGCTGGACGCGTGAGTCTGGGTCACCGCCTTCGGAATTCCCGTCGTGCCGGACGAATGCATGATCGATACCGGGTCCTCCGGTGCGTGCTTGAAGCGCCAGGCGTCGGGCAGCGCGGCCGGGGGCGGCGCAGGCAGGTCCTCGGCGAGCTGGACCCAGCGCAGGCCGTCCAGCGATCCGATGCCCTCGTTGATGGTCGCCAGACGGGACCGGTCGGTGTAGATCCCCACCGGCGTCGTGCGTTCGCACAGGCCGAGCGCAAGCGCCGGCGATGCCTTGCTGTTGATGAGCACTCCGATGGCGCCCAACTGGGCGAGGGCGTTGAGGTGGATCGTGTAGGCGAACGTGTCCTCCATGTAGAGAGCCACCCGGTCACGCGGGCCGACGCCCTGCTCGTGGTACCGCACCGACCAGCTCTGGGCGAGCGCATCGAGCTGGGCGAGCGTGAACTCCGTCTGCTCCTCGCCCGCGGTGTTGATCACCGGCCGGCCCGTGCGGATGAACGGGATGTGCGGGTCGGGGTGCACGGCCATGGCCGTCGCCAGCAGGTTGCCCCCGCCGAGCTCGGGCATTGCCGCCAGGCGGGAACGTTCTTCGGGTGACAGCAGTGCGTGGGTGGAAATGGACATTGTTCAAATTCCTTGTCGTTGAGCGTGATTGGGTGAGTAGACGGTTCAGAAATTGAGCCCGAGGGCACGGGCGGCCGTCTCGAGGTCGTGCTGCTGGTGCAGGGCGGACACGGCGAAGCGCATCAGCCCGGTGCCCCTGGCGACCGTGGGGTAGAAGGCGGGCAGGATCAGCACACCGGCCTGCTTCAACCGGCGGGCTGCGGCGAACGCTTCTTCCTCGGTGTCGAATACCGCGCCCCGGACCGGCGAGTGCAGCCCGGCGTTGACGAGCGTTCCGCCTGTCAGCTGGTCGAACTCGGCGGCGTTGTGCCAGAGCCGCTTTTGCAGCTCGGCCACCTGGCCGTCGACGTGCAACCGGCCGGCGGCGACGTTGGCCGCCAGCATGGGCAGCATGATCGAATGCCCAAACACCATGGGGTTGGCAAACTTTCGCAGGACCCGCATGTCCTCCTGGCTCGGCACGACCGCGAAACCGCCCGCGCCGCCGAAGGCCTTCGACAGCGAGCCGGCGATGACGACGTTTTCAGGCAGCGTCCCGCCGAGCGCCTCGAACGCGTAACCCGCGCCGAGCGGGCCGTCGATCGAAACCCCGTGGGCGTCATCCACATACAGGTGGCCACCGAACGGCTCGAGGATGGCCAGCATCGACGCCACGTCGATCAGGCCGCCCATCGAGCCGACGCCGTCGACCAACACGATCGGCGTCCGACCGGTGGCCGCGACCTCGCGGACCGCTGCGGGCAGTGCCGCGGGATCGGTCATGTCGAAGCGCCGCGTCGGCCCGATCTGCTCGAGCACACCGCGGATCACCTGGATGGAGGCGTGCGCCGTCTTCTCGACGAGGAACGCGGCGCCGGCATCGGCCACCGGATAGCTGGGCAGCGCGCCAGCGCCGAGCAGCGGCAGCAAGCCCAGGTGGACGTTGCTGACCGAGGTGAAGGCGGCCACCTGCGCGCCGCCGTACATGACGGACAGCAGGTCCTCCAGCTCGCCGAGATACGGCGGCCGTCCGCGGTTACGCGACGTGGAGAAGTGCAGCCCGAAGCGGTGCATCGCCTCTGTCGCCGCCGCGATCAGATCGGGGTGCGACTCCAGACCGAGGTAGGAGCACGAGACGAATTCCACGGCCTCGCTGCCGTCGGTCAGCGTGACCTGCTTGCCGTCCCGCGCGGTGATGACATGCCCGGTCAGGCCCTCCTCGAAGGCCCGATCGAGCGAGTCCGAGGTCTTGCTGACCCGGGACGCGACCCAGTTGGGCCGGCGGATGTCGATGAGGTCGGTCATTTGACTGTCTCCTTCGTGAGATCGGTTGTCACGGCACGCAACGCTTTTGCGCTGCGTTCGCGGTATGCGCCCCGAAGGGGGCCGAGCACCCCGCAGAGACGGTCGAGCAAGTTGCCGAACTCCTCGCAACTACCGTGCTCGACGACCTGCTCCAACTGCGACACCCCGCGCGAGAGCGCGCGGCGAGCCGCCGGGGCGTAGGGGTTGGCCGCCTGGACGTCCCAATACACCTCCGGTGCACCTGACGCGATGCGCGCCAGCAGTGACAGCAGCGCGGTATGCGGCGGCGGACCCAACCGGTCCAGATCGGCGATGTCGACGTCCAACTCGGTCAGGGCGGCGCCGAAAGCGATCACCGCGGCATGGGTGAGGGCCTGGGCGGCGGCCGCCACCCGGTCGTGCTGGTCGGCGGTCACGGTCACCACACGGGCACCCCATTGCTCGATCAGGTCGCACAGGGCGCGCCCGCGCTGGCCGTCGCGCACGACCACCGAAGCCACCGGGTGGCCGGCAAAGCCCAAGGCGGGGGCAAACATTGGGTTAAGGCTCAGCGCCTCGACCTCTCCGGCGATCGTGGCGGCGGCGTGCAGGGCGGGGACCACGGTGGACTTCACCGACAGCGTGTCGACGATGAGGGCGTCGGGCCGCAGCGTTCCGACCAGCCGACCGATGGCGACCAGGGCCACCGGCTCGGGAACGGACAGCAGGACGGCGTCGGCCGTTCGGACGACGTCGGCGACCTCTGCGCCAGGATCGCTGATATCGCCCCGCACGAAGCGGGTGACACGGTGGGTAGGCCCGGGGACGGCGCGGTCGACGATGACGACGTCGTTGCCCGATTCCTGCAGCTGCTCGGCGAACAGTGATCCCACCGCTCCCGAGCCGCCTGCGACCACGACGCGTCCGATGGTCGGTGCGCCGCTCACTTCGGGCCCTCCTGCCGGACGGTCGCAGCCAGGGCGGTCATCATCGCCCTCGACTTGACCACGGTCTCGTCGAACTCCCCGTCCGGATCGGACAGGGCGATGATGGCCCCTCCGACGCCGAACGTCACCCGCCCTTCGTTGGCGACGAGGGTTCGGATCACGATGCTGAGGTCGCTGGCGCCCGACAGCGAAAACCACCCGAGCGCACCGGAATACACGCCGCGGGGGCCCTGCTCGAGCCGGTCGATGATCTCCATCGTGCGGACCTTGGGGGCACCGGTCATCGACCCGCCGGGGAAGGCGGCGCGGATGCAGTCGACCGCCGACCGGCCCGGGGCGAGCGTGCCGCGGATCGTGGAGACGAGCTGGTGCACCGCCGCATAGGTCTCGACGTCGAACAGCTTCGGCACGTGGACCGATCCCACCGAGCACACCGTGTTGAGGTCGTTGCGGAGCAGGTCCACAATCATCAGGTTCTCGGCGCGGTCCTTCGGGTTGTCGCGCAGCTCCTCGGCCAGGGCACGATCCTCGGCGGCGTCGCCGCCCCGGGGCCGAGTGCCTTTGATCGGCTTCGCCTCGACGACTCCGTGCCGGTCGATCGAAACGAACCGTTCCGGGGATGCGCTGAGAACGGCCACGTCGCCGAAGTCGAGGAGGGCCCCGAACGGGACCGGGCTCACCCGGCGAAGGTTGGTGAAGGTCGGCAACGCGTTGATCTGCGTGTGGACGGTAACCATATTGGTAAGGCAGATCTCGTAGGACTCACCGGCCTTGATCTCGTCCAGGCACTCGTCGATCCGCTTGAGATAGGCGTCCCGGTCGTGCCTGAGCTCGACGTTCATGCCGATGTCCGGATCGGTCATGGCCGGCCCTGACAGCGTCGGAGCCGGAGCCGGATTGGTAGGAGCGGCGGGAAGCACGCGCACGGCCTCCGCGGTCGTGGCGAGCCAGACCCCCGCCTCGTCGGTCCCGGCCGCGTCGCCGGCGACCGAGAGGGCGAGCAGATAGCTGGTCCTTGTCTTGTGGTCGAGGACGAGCGCCCGGTCGGCGAAAAGCAGCGCGGCGTCCGGCGTTTCGGCGCGATGGGCGTCGGTGCCCCCGGTCTCCGCCTTCAGCTCGTAGCCCAGATAGCCGACATAGCCGAGGTTGAACTCGAAGGGCAGGCCGTCCGGCGCCGGCACCTCCCGGGCGCGCAGCTGGTCGTCCAGGTAATCGAAGAACTGTTGCCGAACCCGTTCGGCGGTCCCATCGGCCCGCCGGACGACGACCTCGCCGTCAGCGACGCTGTAGGTGACGTGCTCGGCGAGCGGACCGTCGCCGTTCCCCATGAACGAGAAGCGCGACAACCCGTCGACCACCGAACTGCTGTCGAGCCAGAAGCCCTGGTCGCCGCCGGCGAACAGGGATGTGTAGGCCGTCAGCGCCTCGGGGTGGACATCGAGATGCTGGACGTGCAGGTCGTAGCGGGGCTGCTCCGCTTCGGCGGTGCGCGCCGGGGCGACGGCTGGTGCCGACCAATCCGCGGCGAGGGCGAAGAAGTTGGCCAGCAGCTCGTGGCCGTAGGTGCTGCTGATCGACTCGGGATGGAACTGCACGCCCCACAACGGCAGGTGGCGGTGGCGCACACCCATGACGACGCCGTCGTCGGTCCATGCCAGCTCCTCGAGCTCGTCGGGAAGCGACGTAACGGCCAGCGAGTGGTAGCGCACGACATCGAACGGAGAGGGAATGCCGGCGAACAGGTCAACGCCCGTGTGCCGAACGTCCGAGATGCGCCCGTGCATCGGCTCGGGTGCGCTGACGACCTCACCGCCGAAGAGGTGGCAGAGGCCCTGGTGGCCGAGGCAGACGCCGAGCACCGGCAGACCGCTGTCGAGGATCACGCGGGCGCTCACACCGAAGTCGCGGTCTCGGTCGGGCCGGCCTGGGCCGGGCGAGATGACGGCGGCATCGAACTCGTCGAATCGGAGGTCGGCCCAAGGCGTGTCGTTCCGGACGACGGTCGGCGGTTGCCCGCACACTTCGCCGATCAATTGGTACAGGTTGTAGGTGAACGAGTCGTAGTTGTCGACGAGCATCACGCGCATCAGGCTGCGCTCCCGTCGGAGGTGCCGGCGTCGATGATCAGGTCCTCGATGCGGCACGTCTCCCCGATGATCAGGTCGTACAGCTGCTTCATGAAGGTCAGATCCAGACCGTTGGCCTCGGCGAACCGGGCAGCCCGCTGCTGCACCACGCCGATCCGGTGAGGTTGCATCATCGGCACCCGGTGCTCGCGCTTGTACTGGGCGATGCTTCGGCACACGGCGATGCGTGCACCCAGTGCTTCGAGGAACTCCGCGTCGATCCGATCCAGCTCGGCGCGCAGCGTCTCAAGCGTGCTTTGGTCCGCTTTCTCCCTAGCTGTTGCTAGGTCTGCAAGTTCTCTCATGACTCGATCTCCCTTCTCAAAACTTCCGTCAACCACTAATTCCGTGCTGGTAGAGGACCGGCACCTTGCCCCGCTGCGTGCGTGCGAACTGATCGATGGCCGCCCGTTGCACCTCGAATTCCAGGCACCGCGGGCTCACGATGACCTCGTGGATTTCATGGGCACCGCGCAGGGCCGCCCGGACCGTGTCAGTCGTGAACCCGTCCGAGAAGGCCGGAGACAGGAGCAGGCGCACCCGATAGCGGTGGCCCTCCCACAGGACCTGGAATTGGCAGTCAGTCGGCCGGGACACGCCCAGCGTCCCCAGCGCTGCCATGAGGTGGTCACTGGAGAACGTGATCGTGTCGACCGTCATCGAGTTCGGCATGCGGCCGAGGAGCATGACCGATCGGGCGGCGCTGCCACAGCCGCAGGCGCCGGTCAGCAGCTGGCCCCGATCGCCGAGCCGATAGCGCAAGAGCGCCATCCCCGACGTCGTCAGGGGCGTGACGACGAGCTCGCCAGGCGTTCCGGGAGGCACCGGCCTGCCGGCCTCGTCGACGACCTCCAGCACGTTGGCGTCTTCGTGGAGGTGGTGCACCGCGCCCGTCTGGTGGCGGCACTGGTAGCCCAGAGGACCGGTTTCGGATGTCGAGTAGGCCAGCGACCGCACGGCGAGGTCCGGTGCGGCCGAGCGCACCGTGCGCTCCCGCTCGGCCCCCAGCGACTCGCCGATGAACAGGAAGTTCCGCAGTGGCAGCGGCTGCCCGTCTCGGGCTCCCGCCAACAGCTCGGCTCCGTACGCCGGTGACGCCACCAACGTATCGATCCCGTGCGCTTCGATGATTGCTGCGGCATCGGCGGGCGAGGTGTACTCGCCTATTGCAAAGGAAAGCGCCGGCAGGGACCGCGTGATGTCCTGGACGAACAGGAACGCTCCGTTTAAGTCCCCGGGGAACAGGCAATTGGCCACCCGGTTCGGCGGTGTCTCCAAGGCCGCGCGGACCCCACGCACGCCCAGATGTCCAACTCGGTCGGTGAAATCCCATGAGTGATAGAGGACTTTCGGCCGACTGGCGGTCCCGCTCGATCGCAGCACGAGCCCAGGGCTCTGGTCGAAGAGGAGGTCAGCCGAATGCGGTGGACAACCCGCGGCCAGATCCGCGGCTGAGAGAAGAGGCAGCGCCGCAAGATCGTCGACCGTGTCAACGGCCTCGAGCCCGGGGAAGCGCCGCCACACGTTGGTGGACTGGCTCGCGGCTGTCAGGGTGGCCCGCAGATTGTGCTGTTGTGCGACTTCGATCTCGTCGCGGGAAAGCGAGTCGAGGTTGTCGGCGAGGCGGATACCTGCCACGTCGCGGAACCTTGGCTCGCTCGCGCGATCGTCGGCCGCCTTCGCCCGAAGTTCCGGGGTCAGGACCGTGTTGGGTGCGTACGTGGTCATGACTCAAATGGTCGTGATTAAGCCGTGCTTGCGTAATCGCTGGCGATACCAGATTCCACCTGCCGATGGGAAAGGTTCTTCTACCCGCAGGGTAAGCACCGGGCTCGTTCGATGCGCTGTGCAGGCCTCATAACTGGCCTCGCGCGCGGCTACCTCGGCGATCGGCGCGGACGGCGCTGCGCTGATGCTTGACAGTTACTTCGGTTGATGACCCTTGACGATCCTGCTCCAGGACATGCTTGACGCTGGTTGATCAAGTCATGTTAAGCGGTGTGCGAATCTGGTTGTTGGTCGTAGCTTTTGGCGTCGAGGATAGGACTTGAATGTGCTGATTTGCAGGCCGGGTTTACGGGCGTGCGTGGTCAGCTCGACGTCATTGAGCAGCACGCGAAAGGCAGTCTCCTCAATGGCGACGAGGACGGTCTGGCCGGCGTAGGTCCGGCCGACACGGAGGCGCTGTCCGGCGACGGTGACGCGTCCGTTCTCGTCGACGCGTCGCATCGCACGCAATGGGGGTTGCCGGTGGTGGCAGTGGCTTCGCTGCGGGTCGTGTGGCGCGGCGGTTCGGATCTAGCGGCGCTGGCAAGGTCTTGACCAGTCGGCCAGCGGCCAGGACGTGCATTAGGGCGCCGTCGAAACGCAGGGTGACGCATTGGCCTACCAACGGCGGGTCCAGTAGCACCTTGGCTCCACCCAGCCCGGCGTAACCGTCGCGGTCGACGGGGCGATGGACCTCGATCGTTGCGCTGGTGGTCAGCACGTCCACGGTGACCGCGCTGGGGGCGGGTTCGGGGTCCCGCGGCGCGCGCACCGCGGTCTAGGAGTTCACGCCGTTCATGCTCGGAGAGCCGG
>JAOPWF010000602.1 GCA_025965815.1 Mycobacterium sp. | reverse complement strand
TGATGTGCCCGTCGTACATCGCCACCCGCGAAGAGGAACACGCGACTCGCGGACGTGCGAACGCGCTGGTTAAAGCGCTCTCCGAACCGGACCCGAAAGCGGCGCTTGGCAGCGAACGCCTGCACGAGATCCTTGACCTGTGCCTGATGTGTAAGGCGTGCAAGACGGAATGCCCGCTCGGTGTCGACATGGCCAAGCTCAAGAGCGAGACACTCTCGCACTACCACGACGAACACGGGGTGCCGCTGCGTTCGCGCATCTTCGGTTCAATCCGCGAGCTCAACCGCCTCGGATCGGCACTGGGTCCCGTGGCCAACGTGGCCGGCCGCAGCCGGCTGGGCCGCCGGATTATGGCCCGCGCGATTGGCATCGCTCCGCAACGGCCCATGCCGCAGTACAAGTTCCGCAACCTCCTCCGCTGGTACGCCAGTAACGGCCGCCGCGGCCAACCCGCCACGAGCATCGGCACGGTCAACTTCCTGGCCGACTCGTTCACGTCGTTCACCGAACCGCACATCGGGCGCGCCGCGATTGGCTTGCTGCAACGGTCGGGGTGGAACGTCAACCTTGCGAGCGCGGGGTGTTGCGGGCGCTCGGCGCTGTCGAAAGGGTTCGTCGACGAGGCCACCGCTAAAGCGTCGGCGTTGGTCTCACAGCTGCACGACCACACCGTCGCGGACTCGCCCATCGTGGGATGCGAACCGTCATGTCTGTTCGCCCTCCGCGACGAGCACGCCTCGATGATGCCCGGCGACCCCAAGGTGAAAGCGGTCGCGGCCCGCGTTCGGCAGGTCGAGGAGTTACTCGGGGAGGCCATCGACGACGGGCGCCTCGTCCTGGCTCCCCACTCATGGCTGGCCGGCCGGAAGATTCTCTACCACGGCCACTGCCACCAGAAGGCGGAAGTCGGGACGGCCGCCACCGTGGCGCTGCTGCGCCGGATCCCGGGCGCTGAGGTGGTCGAAATCGACGGGGGCTGCTGCGGCATGGCCGGATCGTTCGGTTACGAGGCCGAGCATTATGACATCTCGATGAAGGTCGGCACCGATCGCCTGTTTCCGTCAATCGAAGCTGCGGGGCGCACCACGATCATCGCCGCGACCGGAACGTCGTGTCGCGAACAGATCTTCCACGGAACCGACCGCTCCGCCTGGCATCCCGTGGAACTCGTTGCCGAAGCATTGGTCTCGGCGGCAGGAAGAGAGACACGCGATGCGGATAATCCGCTTCATTGACCGGCACGAATCCCGCCCACGCTACGGAGTGCTCGACGGCGAGGACGTGTTGGCCCTCGACGGCGGGTTCGACGGGCCCGCTGCTGGGCGGCGGCTCACCTCGCTCGCCGATGTGACGCTGCTGAACCCGTGCACACCTCGAGTTATCGTCTGCGCCGGTAGCAACTACGCCAGCCAGCTCGCCGAACTCGGCCGCCCACGCCCCAGCCAGCCGCACATCTTCCTGAAGGGACTGAATACGCTCGCCGGGGCGTCGGACCCGATCGCCTACCCACCCGGGCTCGACCGGTTGGAGTACGAGGGCGAGGTCGCGGTCGTGATCGGCCGTACCGCACGCGATCTCAGAGCCGGCGACGTCGCGCGGCACGTGCTCGGCTACACCTGCGCCAACGACGTCACCGCCAGCGACTGGCGCGCCGATGGCCAGTGGACCCGCGCCAAGAGCCTCGACACGTTCTGCCCGATGGGTCCGTGGATCGAAACCGGAATCCAGGATCCGCAGGCAATGCGGCTGACGACGCGGCTCAACGGGCGCATCGTCCAGGACTGCGGCACCGACGACATGATCTTCGGTGTTCTCGAGCTGCTGATCTGGATCACCCGCTGCATCACCCTGGAGGCCGGAGACGTTGTGCTCACCGCCAGTCCGGCGGGCGTCGGGTCCATGGGTATCGGTGACACAGTCGACGTCGAGGTCGACCTCATCGGCAAACTGTCGAACACCGTCCGCGAGCGAGATGCGGTGCCGGCGTGAGCGACTGGCCCGCGCGGCAGGCGGCGCCTCACTGAACAACTGATTGGACTGCCAGGCTCGCGCCGGCGTTGTCAGATGTGCATCAGCGACCGGACGCGGACCGGGCTCCTTCTGTCCTGCCTGATCGTGTCGACCACACCGAGATGTTGGGGTCCGTCGTCTCGGCCGAGTAGCGCTTAGGCGGGACACCTCGACTGCCACGTGCGCCTATCGTTGCCGGAGTGTCCGAACCGTCCAGCGACGAACTGAGCGAGCTGCGCGCGCGCCTCGACGGCCTGACGATCCGCGACGCCGCCCGGCTCGGCCGCCGCATCAACGGCCTCCCCCGCAAGAGCGACCCCCCGCGCCCTGCAGCAGACCGTCGAGCAGCTGACCGCGTCCGAAGCCCCGGTCGCTACCCGCACCGCCGCCGTCCCGACGATCACCTCTCTGGTCACGCCCGACCATGTCTGTACTCATGATCCAGATGATGTCGACGCAAAAATGGACTCGCAAGTCCATAACCACAGCCACCGCCGAGGCGTCGCGCAGCACCGGATCCTTCGACGGCGCCGCTGCTGAACTCGCTCCCATGACACCGCCAACAGGAGCGGAGGCCTTGCGCTCCTTGCGATTCGTGACAACACCGCGAGGGCAGGTGCGAACACCGAGGTCTGCGTGAGTGCGTCCCGTCAGAGGCTGCCCAGGTCGTCGGGCACGTCGACCGCGTGCTCCCGGAGGACCTCCAGGGCCACCACGTCGAGGGTGCGCTCGTGGGTGGCCGCCAGCACAACCGGGGCGGCGCAACCGTCGCGGTGGGCCCGGAGCCAGTTCACCGCAGTGACGCACCAGCGGTCGCCAGGCGCGAGGCCGGGGAACCGGTACTGGGGCATCGGGGTCGATAGGTCGTTGCCGATGGAGCGTTGGTGCTCCAGGAACTCACCGGTCACGACGGCGCAGATGGTGTGCCGGCCAACGTCCTCGTCCCCGGTCGAGCAGCAGCCGTCGCGGTAGAAGCCGGTGAGCGGGTCGGTGCCGCACGCTTCCAGCGGGCCGCCCAGTACGTTGCGATCTGGCATCGACCTAGTATCGCCCTCGCCGGGTGCGTGGTTGTCGACTGGAACGCTACTTTCGGGCGAGCACGAAAGACTGCATTGGATCTCCGATGAGAGAGGCATTCGCTGTGGAGGTTGCGAACAAGGTCGCCGTCGTCACCGGTGGCGGTGCCGGTATCGGGGCGGCGATCGCGGCGGTACTCGTCGCCAACGGTGCCAATGTCGTCATCGCGGACCTCAACCCCGATGCCGCCGAGAAGACCGCCCGCACCATCAGGGCGGATACGTCTGGATCCGTTCTTGGCGTCGGCGCCGACGTGTCCGACACCGAGCAGATTCGTGGCCTGATATCCCTGGCGGAGAATGAATTTGGTCCCGTCGAGATGTACTTCGCCAACGCGGGGATCTTTGGCGCGCCGGGCCTAGAGGCGACCGAGGCCGATTGGGACCTCTCGATCGACGTCAACCTGCGGGCTCACATCCGGGCGGCGCAGTTGCTGGTGCCCGGCTGGATCGAACGTGGTGCGGGCTATTTCGTCAGCACAGCCTCGGCGGCCGGGCTGCTCACCCAGATCGGATCGGCGACCTACTCAGTGACCAAGCACGCCGCGGTCGGGTTCGCCGAATGGCTGAGTGTGACCTACGGGGACAGCGGGGTACGGGTGAGTTGCCTGTGCCCGATGGGCGTCAACACCAAATTGCTGTACTGCGGTGACGCCGGCGACACGACTGCGACGAGGGCAGTGACCTCGGCCGGTGAGGTGCTCGAGCCCGCGCAGGTGGCCGCTGACGTGCTCGCGGCGATACATGACGAACGCTTTCTGATCCTCCCGCACGCGAACGTGTTGGACATGTACCGCCAAAAGACATCCGATTACGAGCGGTGGTTGCGCGGCATGCGTCGCTATCAGGCCTCTCTGCTAGCGCCAGGAAAGTGATCCCGCTTGCAGCGCAGGCGGATGGCCCGTGATCTCAGGTCCCGCAGAAGGTCCGGTAGGCGCCGAACTCCTCCGGAGCGGCGGCGGCGTAGCGCTCTTGGCCGGGACGTTCGACATACGGGGCGACGACGGCATCCAGAAGCCGCTCGAGCGGATCCAGATCGCCCTCGGTCGCGGCGGCAAGGGCCTCCTCCACGAGATGGTTGCGGGGGATGTAGATGGGGTTGACCCCGTCCATCACGTCGGCGTCCGGACCAAAGGCGCGCCAACGCACCATCCAGCCGTCGAACCCGGCGAGGTCGACGAACAGCCCGCGCGCGGGCTCGGCGTCGCCGCGGGCGGCCGTGCCGAGGTGGCGGAAGAACGAGGTGTAGTCAATGTGGTTCTGCTGGAGTAGGGCGAGCAACTCGTCGACCAGCGGCCTCGCGACTGCGTCGTCGACGTCCTCAGACAGGCCGAGCTTGAGCCGCATGCCGGCCGACCAGGCGGCGTCGTACTGCGGGCGGAAACCGGTGAGCGACTCCTCCGCGAGTGCGACGGCCTGCTCCCCGTCGTCGGTGATTAGGGGCAGGAGGGTTTCGGCGAGCCGGGCGAGGTTCCACACGGCCGCCCTCGGCTGGTTACCGTAGGCGTAGCGCCCGCCATGGTCGATGGAGCTGTAGACCGTGACGGGGTCGTAGGCCTCCATGAAGGCGCACGGCCCGTAGTCGATGGTCTCGCCCGAGATCGTCATGTTGTCGGTGTTCATGACGCCGTGGACGAACCCGACGAGCATCCACCGGGCCACCAGCGACGCCTGGGCTGCGATCACCGCTTCGAACAGCGCGAGGTAGGGCTGGGCGGCCGCCGCGGCGCCAGGATGGTGCCGGGCGATCGCGTGGTCGGCGAGGCGGCGCAAGAGGTCGACGTCACCGGTCGACGCGGCGTACTGAAAGCTCCCCACCCGCAGATGGCTGCGCGCGACCCGGGCGAGCACGGCTCCGGGCAAGAGGGTCTCGCGCCGCACCTGGCGCCCCGTCGCGACGACGGCCAGTGAGCGAGTGGTGGGAATGCCGAGGGCGTGCATTGCCTCGCTGACGACGTACTCGCGCAGCATCGGACCAACCGCGGCCAGGCCGTCGCCACCGCGCGCGAACGGCGTATGTCCGGAGCCCTTGAGGTGGAGGTCGCGAGGGTGGCCGTCGGCGTCGACGAGTTCACCGAGGAGGAGCGCGCGCCCGTCGCCTAGGCGCGGGACGAACCCGCCGAACTGGTGCCCGGCGTAGGCCTGCGACACAGGGGTGGCACCACTGGGGACGACGGTGCCGACCAGCAGGCCCAACCCGTCGGGACCCCGCAGCCAGGCGGGGTCGAGGCCGAGCTCGGTGGCAAGCGGCTCGTTGAGCACGAGCAGCCGCGGGTCAGGAGCTACCTCGGCCTGCCAGGGGACAGCCATCTCCGGCAGTTCGCGGGAGAAGCGGTCGTCGAGCACGACGTTGGTAGCCGGTGAGACGCTCACCCCCCGAGAGTACGGAGGGGCGTTGCAAGCAGGTATTCGGCCGATTAGCTGTACGCGCCGTTGATCATGGCGTGTTGATCATCCCCGCCTCGACACCGCAGTTGCTCATGACTCCCCGGTACTCACGAGTCGCGATCAGGTGCATCAGGGCCTGCCGGAGCGACTCGGCCAATGGGCACCCTTGGGGACCGGCCAGCCGTACGGCGCGGCACTGGGTCCCCGCCTGGAAGTACGTCACGAAATCGACGGCCGCTTCGCGATCCTTGGTATCGGTGAACGACGACAGCCCGACGTCGAAAGCCTTGGCCTGCACCGACGGGATGATGCTCTCGAAAGCCGTCTCCCGATACTCCACCTCCGGCCCGAGCGTGCGGGCGATCGCGTTCATCAGGTCGACGTCCAAGCCGACGAGGTTTCCGCCGGCATCCCTGAACTCCGCAGGAGCGTAAGGCTCGTTGACGCCCACCACCAATTTCCCCGCCGACCTGATCGAAGCCGGCACGGTGGCCGCTATGGCCTCCGGACTACCCAGCGGCGGCTTGGGGCTTGGCGCCGCGGGGCTGGATGTGGTCGAACCGGCAGTATTGCCGGAACCACCCGCTTCGAATGCCCTGGCGTACCGCGAAGTTGCCACCCGACCAACCCGGCGACGAGGATCAACACGAGCGCTGCACCCGAAAGCGCGAGGGTGCGCAGCCGGCGGGGAGGACGCCCAGGACGCCCGGTCGCCGTTTGGAGCGCGCTCGCCGACCGAGCAGCACAGACCTGGCTGCATCAGAGAGCTCCGCCGCCGACT
>JAOPWF010000557.1 GCA_025965815.1 Mycobacterium sp. | reverse complement strand
GCTGCGTTCGTTCTTTCCCACGTCGCAGTATCTTTCAGTACGCAGCGGGCGCGACGGTAACGGGGATGCCGTTCAGGGCGCCGTTGCCGGACGGTTCGTCGATGAACCGCGGCGGTGACAGCACATTGGTGTTCACCCCGGGCGATCCGTTGGCCACCGCCATCCGGGTTCCGGACTTGCCGTGTCCCCAGCCGTGCGGCATGGACACCACGCCGGGCTTGATCGCGTCGGTGACCTCCACCGGTACGTCGATCTGACCCGCCGACGATGACACCGTCACGTGATCGCCGGTGGCAAGTCCCCGCCGCAACGCGTCATCGGTGTGCATGAGCAGCGTGCAGCGGTCCCTGCCCTTCATCAACGGGGGCACGTTATGTAGCCACGAGTTGTTTGAGCGCAGGTGTCGGCGGCTGACCAGGACCAGCTCGTCGGGCCTGCGAGTGACCCGATCGGCGAGCCGGGGCAGGTCGTCTAGCAGATATTGCGGGGCCAGCCGGATCTTGCCGTCCGGGGTGCCGAGGATGGCCGGCACCTGCGGGATCATCGGGCCGAAGTTGATGCCGTTCGGCCGAGCCTTCAGTTTCTCCAGTGTCACGCCGTCCGGCTTCTCGCCGTAGCGGTCGCCGAACGGGCCGGTCCGCAGCGTCAGGTCGAGGATTCGCTCGGGACCACCGGAGTCGTAGTGCTGGCGGATCGCGGCGCCGTCCAGGCCCTGGGTGAAGGCCATGTAGTCGAAGAACCCGTCGTCGATGGCTGCCACGTCGACGTCCTCGGCGGGTGTGCCGGTGCACAGACCGGTGAGCCGGATCAGGATCTCCCACTCCTCGGGGCGATCCGGGTCGTCCTTGGCGAACACCGGCGCCGAGTAGTTCGCGACGCTGTTGATGGCGAACTGCAGGATCAGGTCGTCGTGGTGCGGCTGCTCCAGCGGCGAGAGTCCGGGCAGGATGACGTCGGCGTGCCGCGTTGTCTCGTTGAGCCACAGGTCAACCGAGATCATCGCGTCGAGTTGGGGCAGCACCTCGTCGAGCTTGTGCCCGGCCGGTGTGGACAGCACGGGGTTGCCTGCGACGGTGATCAGTGCCTTGAGCTGTCCGTCGCCCGGGGTGGCGATCTCCTCCACCATGCACGACACCGGCGCCTGCCCGAGCACCTCCTTGGCACCACGCACCGGGTCTTCCATCGGCCGAACTCCGGCAGCCCGCCTTCCAGACCCGGCTGCGGCTGAACGGTGACCGACCAGGCCGCCGCCCTCGGGAACATGCTGCCACCCGGGACATCGAAGTGCCCGGTGAGAATGTTGACCACATCCACCAGCCAGCTCGCCAGACTGCCGAACTCCTGATTACACAAGCCGATTCGGCCGTACACCACCGCACGGGGCGTCGCCGCGAGCTCGCGGGCCAGCGCCCTGATCCGTTCGGCGGCGATACCGGTGGCGCCGGCGACGCGTTCGGGTGGGCACCCGGCCGCCACGTCCCTCATCCGGTCGAGGCCCTCGACATGTGGTTCGACGGTTCCGAGGTTGACCAGGTCCTCGTCGAACATCGTGTGCGCCAGCGCCAGCAGGAATGCCGCGTCGGTACCGGGGGTGATGGCCAGCCATTCGTCGG
This sequence comes from Mycobacterium sp., assembly GCA_025965815.1. Lineage (GTDB taxonomy): Bacteria > Actinomycetota > Actinomycetes > Mycobacteriales > Mycobacteriaceae > Mycobacterium. Next base: position 3,979 of record JAOPWF010000557.1, on the reverse strand, counting down.
CGCGGGCAGCGGTGGCGGTGCGGACCGGGTCGACCACGATCACCGTGCCGCGGTTGCCGATCTCGTCGATGATGCCCATCACGTCGGGCGCCGCGAGCAGCGAACCCTGCGATGCGGCGGGGTTCGCGCCCATCACGACCAGTAGATCGGTGCGCTCGATATCCGGGACGGGGAACGTCCACCATCCGCCGTACATCAGGTGCGAGGACAGGTTCTTCGGCCACTGGTCGACCGTCCCCGGCGAGTAGCTGATCGGAATGCCCGACATGCCGAGCAGCACGCCGGTGTATCGGCCCAGGGAGAACGAATGCGCGAGCGGATTGCCGGTATAGGCGGTGACCGCGCCGATGCCGTATTTCTCGATCACCGGGGCCAACAGTTCGGTGCACCGCCGGAAGGCGGCGTCCCAGCTGACCTCCTGCCACTGGCCGTCCACCTTGATCATCGGACGACGGATGCGGTCGGGATCCTCGTGCAGCGCGCCCAGTGAGGCGCCCTTCGGGCAGAGATGACCGCGACTCCAGGTGTCGTCGCGGTTCCCCCGGATGCCGGCCACCCGTCCGTCTTCGACCTGAATCTCCAACCCGCACATGGCTTCACACAGCGGGCAGGTGTAGAGGTGCCGACCGTCTTCGCCGGTATCGGCTATCGGGCGAGTGAGTCCGGCGGTCATCGACGTCTCCTTCAACTACGAGCCTAGTCGTGACAGACTGTAACGACTATGGGGCGATCCGGCAGGGGAACGATCAACGGCGCGGCAGCCGTCCGGCGCCGGCCGCGGGGTCCGCGCCGCGACCCGTCCATCGACACGGCGGTGCTGGCCGCGACCCGCGATCTGCTGATCTCCCGCGGCTACTCGGCCACCACCATCGACCTGATCGCCAGCACCGCCGGGGTCAGCCGGCCCGCCGTCTATCGCCGCTGGAGCTCGAAGGCCCAGCTGGTGCATGAGGCGGTCTTTCCCGACCTGGGCCCCGAACCGCCCGAAGACGACTTCGTGCGGGAGATCGTCCGGCTGTGCCGAGGCGCTATTCGGATGTACGGCGAGCCCGCGGTCCGCGAGGCGATCCCGGGCCTGATGATCGACTTGCGATCCGACCGGCGACTGCGCCGGGTGCTGAGCGACCGCCTGGAAGCCGCCGCGCGCAGCCAGCTCGCCGCCCGGATCGGCGACGCGGTGGCCTCCGGGACCGCACGGCCGTCGATCAGCGCCGACACCATCATGGACGTCATCGCCGGTGGCGCCTGGTACGCGGTGTGCGTGCGCCGCATCAAGGACGTCGACCGCGCCGCGCAAGAGTTGAGCGAGCTGGTGTTGCACGGGGTGCTGGACCCAACGCAAACCGCTGATTGAGCGCCCGGGGGTGGGTAGCGCGGTCGGCCACGGCGCCACGCTGGTGCTGGGCGGCAGGCGCATCGACCGCCCCGGCGCCTACGTCGAACCGACGATTCTCACCGACATCGCCCCCGACAATCCAATCTACGGCGAGGGGCTCTTCGGACCTGCCGCACAGGTGTACCGCGTCGCGAGCGCGCAAGCTGTGGCGGTGAAACTCGAGTGCGGCATGGCGTGGATCAACCACCCCACGAGCTCACAGCCCGAAACTCCGTTCGGCGGGATCAAGCGCTCCGGCTACGGACGCGAGCTCGGGCCGCTCGGGATCAAGGAGTTCGTATACGCCAAGCTGGTGCGCACCGTGCCCCGCGGCACCGTTCTGAGCGGTGGACTGCTCGGGTGGTGCTTGAGTCTGCTGGTCGGGGTGCTCCCAGTAGAACCGCACCGTCTTGCGTGCCATGGTTTCCACGGACAGCCCAAGCTGCAGAAGACCACCGTCGGCAACTACGACGCAAAGGTGGGCGTTTCGGCGCGAGCGACATCGGCTCGGGCGAGGGTGGCCATGGCCTTCGCGTCGCGCTTGACCCAGTGGTAGCGGTTGCTCAAGCCTTCAACGCTCGCATCGCCGTACTGAGTATGGCGTCGGCGTCGGCCGGCTCCAATCCACCATGTTCGATCGCCATGCGGTACATCGCCGCCCCGAAGATCAGGTCCATCGCTACCGCCGGGTCCACGTCCGGGTCCAGCTCGCCGCGGTCGACACCGCGATCCCAGATCACCTTGATAACTCCCCTGCGGGACTCCACGAGGAACTCTCGGAGACGCTTGCGGGTATCTGGATCGAACTGCGCCTCGCCGACCAGCTGAGCGAAGACCCGACCGCTGGGGCTGGAGTAGAAGTGCATGATCCCGCGCAGACTCAGGCGCAAGTCTTCGTACGCCGATCCGGTGTCGGGGTCGGGCGCCTCGACCATTAGCTCACCCAGGTAAGCCTCTATCGCCACTGCGCTCTTGTTGGGCCACCATTTGTAGATCGTCGCCTTGCTGACACCGCTGCGATGAGCGATGGCATCGACGGTCATCCTGCGTGGCCCGACCTCCAGCATCAGTTGTGTTGCCGCTTTAAGGACGGCGTCGCGGGAGCCTTCGCTGCGCGGCCGTCCAACTCTTCGGGTCGCGGGCATGGTCATCCCATCCTAATCGTGCGACGACGAGCAGTCGGGGCGGTAGGAGGCCGTCGCTGCACCTGCGAAATGGCCGGCGTCAGTGGTCGATCACGTGGGCGTTGGCGCACTCGTGCACACTTCGCCCATGAGGCAGAGCCCAACTGCCGGGTCGTCGTTTTGTCGTTTCGTCGTTTCGTCGGGCGGATCCGTTGGGTGAATCGCAATCCCTCAAGGCAGCCAGCGAGTTCGGTCCAATCCCAGGCCGTAGAAGTCCGGCGTCAGTTGCCGATCCCGGCGATGCTCCCACGGAAGGCGAATCCAATCGTGTAGGTGGTTCCCACGACGCGCAGTGGGCCGCGATTTTCGAGTTCCTTTTCGATCGATGGTGAGCACGATGCCGGCACGCTCGCCCGCCGGCCCGGTCAAAGGAGGACCCACATGATGAGCGACATGCCGATAGCGATACACAGCAGGGAGATCAGCGCGGTCACCACGGTCTGAAAGCAGCCCAGTCCCGCCTCGTCATAGTCGAAGAAGCCCACTAGGTCCCCTTGACGTTCAAGATTTGGCGGAGTTCGAATTCGATCTCGACCAACGCTTTGGCGTCCTCCATAACCACGTCGATCGGCTTGTAGGCCGCGGGGATCTCGTCAATCCATGCCTCGCCGTGGCGGTATTCGATGCCCTTCATCGCCTGGGCCAGGTCGTCGAGCGTGAACTGCTTCCTGGCCTGAGTACGCGAGAAGCGTCGGCCGGCGCCGTGGGGAGCACTGCACAGACCATCGGCGTTTCCCCGTCCCCTGACGATGTAGGAGTGCGATCCCATAGATCCTGGGATGATGCCCCGGACACCCTTGTGGGCGTCGATAGCGCCCTTGCGCGTCAGCCAGACATCCTTGCCGCCGTGCTGCTCCTGGACGGTGTAATTGTGGTGGGTGTTGACCCGATCCACCTCAATCTCATCCGAGTCGCCCATCCAATGTGCGAGCGCCTGGCCGAAGCGGTCCATCATCTCGGCGCGGTTCTCATAGGCGAACCGTTGCGCCCAGTCCAACTCTCGCAGGTAGTCGTTGAACTCTGCGGTGCCCTCAGTGAGGTAGGCGAGGTCGCTATTCGCCAGGATGATGCCGCCTTGGTCCATCGCATTACGTGCGATCTTGATGTGCTTTTTGGCGATCTTGTTTCCCACTCCGCGCGACCCGGAGTGCAGGAACATCCACACCTGATCGTGGTTGTCCAGACACAACTCGATGAAGTGGTTGCCCCCACCTAGCGAGCCGAGTTGCTCGCGCCACTTTGGCGAGTGCGACATGAGATCGATCCCTCGCACCTGAGCCCATTCCTCCAGATATCCCAGTCGTGCGGCGGTGAACTCGGACCGGTCCAGACCGCGGTTGCAGTTCGCGGGGGACAGGGGAATAGCGGACTCGATTGACTCCCGCAGTGCCACCAATGAACGGCCGGCGATATCGGCCTT
>JAOPWF010000542.1 GCA_025965815.1 Mycobacterium sp. | reverse complement strand
TCGACGATGGATGCCTCGTCCGGCGTCCGGTCCGGCCAGCTCAGGCAGTCGCCGCCCTTGGCGTGGTTGAACGTCTCGTTCCCCCGCGCGGCGCCGGCCACCGGATTGCTGCCGGTGTAGCCGGCCAGGCGCCCGGCGTCGTCCCCGCCCATCGGCAGCGCGGTGATGACCCCCGCGATCATCAGCCCGCCGAGGGCGGTGAGCAGCAGCGCGCGCCGGGTCGACGTCGCCTGCAGGCTGTGCCACCAGGTGACCCGCGACGACGGCCGATCGGGCTCGTCGGCGGGCGATAATTCCTGCTCAGGTGCCTCCAACATCCGCTCTATTGTGACAGGCGTGGCGGGCGCTGTTACAAGTGATGCAGTTGTAAAGTTATGAGGTTGTGCTGCGCACGGTCTCAAGCCGGTAGTTTGGATGGCATGAGCAGCGCGGACGGCATTGAACCCCGCGGCGAAACAGACGAGCCGATCATCGAATTGGCGTCGCGGCTTTTCGATATGGCCCGCAACGGCGACGCGGCCACCCTGGCGGCCTACCTGGATGCCGGCGTCCCCGTCGACCTGACCAATTCGTCGGGCGACACGCTGGTGATGCTGGCCGCCTATCACGGGCACCCGGCAGCGGTGCAGGTGCTGACCCGGCGCGGCGCAGACGTCAACCGGCCCAACGACCGGGGGCAGACGCCACTTGCCGGAGCGGTGTTCAAGGGTGAGGACGAGGTGGTGCGGCTGCTGGTCGAGGCGGGCGCCGACCCGGCCGCCGGCGCTCCGTCGGCGGTCGACACCGCGGCGATGTTCGGCCAGTCGGGCTACCTCGAACTGTTCGGCGTCGCGCCGGAAAAGTAGGGTTCAGGCCGTGATCGACCTGAAACTGCTGCGCGAAGACCCCGATGTGGTACGGCGGTCCCAGATAAGCCGCGGCGAGGACCCGGCGTTGGTGGACACGCTGCTCGGCGCCGACAGTGCGCGCCGCGCCGCGATCTCGACTGCCGACTCGCTGCGCGCCGAACAGAAGGCCGCCAGCAAGCGCGTCGGCGCCGCGTCGGCCGAGGAACGCCCGGCGCTGCTCGCCGCCGCGTCCGACCTGTCCGCCAAGGTCAAGGAGGCCGAAGCGGAGCAGGCCGACGCCGAGAAGGCCTTCACCTCGGCGCAGATGGCGATCTCCAATGTGATCATCGACGGCGTGCCCGCCGGCGGCGAGGACGACTTCCGCGTCCTCGACGTGGTCGGGAAGCCGCCCGCCATCGAGAACTCCAGGGACCACCTGGAACTCGGTGAGTCGCTCGGGTTGATCGACATGGAGCGCGGCGCGAAGGTGTCCGGCTCGCGGTTCTACTTCCTGACCGGTCACGGCGCCCTGCTGCAACTCGGGCTGATGCAGCTTGCGGTCAAGCTGGCCACCGCCAACGGGCTCACCCTCGTCATCCCGCCCGTCCTGGTGCGGCCGGACATCATGGCGGGCGGCGGCTTTCTCGGCGAGCACGCCGAAGAGGTCTACCGGATCGAGGCCGACGACCTCTACCTCGTCGGCACCTCCGAAGTGCCGCTCGCCGGCTACCACGCCGGCGAGATTCTCGACCTGTCCGGCGGCCCGCTGCGCTACGCGGGCTGGTCGTCGTGCTTCCGGCGGGAAGCGGGCAGCTACGGCAAGGACACCCGCGGCATCATCCGGGTGCACCAGTTCGACAAGGTCGAGGCTTTCGTCTACTGCGAGCCCGCCGAAGCCGAGGCCGAGCATGAACGGCTGCTGGGCTGGCAGCGTGAAATGCTGAAGCAGATCGACGTCCCCTACCGGGTGATCGACGTCGCCGCAGGCGATCTCGGGGCTTCGGCGGCCCGCAAATTCGACACCGAGGCCTGGCTGCCGTCGCAGCAGACCTACCGCGAACTCACCTCGACGTCGAACTGCTCGACGTTCCAGGCCCGCCGGCTGGCCATCCGCTACCGCGACGCGGCGGGCAAGCCGCAGATCGCGGCGACGCTCAACGGCACGCTGGCCACCACGCGCTGGCTGGTGGCGATCCTGGAGAACCACCAGCAACCGGACGGCAGTGTGCGGGTTCCCGACGCGCTGGTGCCCTATGTCGGCACCGCGGTGCTGGAGCCCAAGCGGTAGTCAACGGGTCAGGCGGTCAGCAACCGGAGAACCAGCGCCGCCAAGGCGACCAGCAGCAGCACCAGCGCCGCGGCGAAGTTCTTATCGTTGACGCGCAGGTGCGAAATGACGGCGCCGACGAAGTAGAGCACCACCCCCGCCGCCGCGGCGACGCCGATCGGCCACCAGAACATACCCACGACCAGTCCGACGGCCCCCGCGATCTCGGCTGCCGCGAGCAGCCACACCTTGTCCGCGGGGAAACCGACCGTCTCCATGATCGGCATGACCTGCGGGCTTTTCGCGAGCTTTGCGCCGCCCGACGCCACCAGGACCAACGCCAGCAGAACGGATACCACGGCGGTTGCGATGAACATCAGGACTCCCAATTCCCTCGGGCCGACGGCCGCGCGGTCACGACTCGTTGCCAAGATACATGGTATATCACCAATCATTGGCACAAGGAAAGTAATGCGCGCTCTGGCGTAGGCTTTCGTCCATGGCGGCGGCGAAGACCACGGGCGTGGATCGCCAACTATTACCGCTGCTGGACCACCTGGCCCGGGTGGGCCGGCGTGCCGCCGAGATGTCGGTGGCACCCGGCGGCCTGCGCCCTCGGCATCTCATCGCGCTCAAGCTGCTCAGTGAGTGGGGCCCGGCGAGCCAACAGATGCTGACGGACGCGCTGAGCCTCGACCCGAGCAACGTGGTCGGATTGCTGAACGAACTCGAGGAGCGGGGCCTGATCACCCGTCGCCGCGATCCCGCAGACCGGCGCCGCCACATCGTCGAGTTGTCCGGCGTCGGGCAGGACGAACTCGCAGGCGCTCAGGCCCGGCTCGGCGAGGTCGAGGACGACCTGCTGAAGGCCCTGACGGACGAGGAACGGGATACGTTGTACGACTTGCTCGTTCGTGCTGTCGGCGTCAGCTCGCCCGCGTGCGACGTCGCCGACGAACCGCCGCCCTGCTCGGCCTGATCAGGGCTCCAGCACTTCGTGCAGCATCGCGAGGAACTGCTCGGGCTCGGCGGGAGTGAACGCGGGCTTAGGGTGGGTGCCGGGCACGTCCAGGGTGATCAGGGTCGACTTCAACGGCCTGCGGACGTCCAGCGGCAGCCAGCGCCTCAGATCCGAACTGCCCCAGATCCGGAACCGCTGCATCCACATCCCTAGCGGCTCGGCTTTGTAGCCGCGGATCCTGCGCAGCGGAATGACTTTCGACGTGCCGGACGGGAAGTGGTAGCGGCGCAGGGTGATGGCCTCGCGGTCCAGCTGGACCAGGCCGTCGTCGTAGTACTGGCGGGGACCCGCGGTCATGCCCGGTTACACCTCAGCTCGTGTCCCTTGGCGGTCAGGCAGCGGCCGTTATCGAGGTTCCACTGCCAGCCGTGCAGGTTGCAGGTCAGCGTGTTGCCGTCCACCACACCGAACTTCGACAGGTCGGCCTTCAGGTGGGGGCAGCGCCGCTGAATCTGGAAGCCGTCCAATGTGATTGACGCGGTGTCGTCATGTGTCTCGGCGAACCAGCCGTCAGCATACGCGATCCGCTCGTCAGTCAGGCATTTGAAGAACGTGTACAGGTACTCGTTGTAGCCGCCGACCCGCCAGGCCTCGAAGCGGGTGGACAGGAAGATGGTGTTCACCCAGTCCGGCTCGCCGTCGCGCAGCACGGTGCGCACCAGCTGCGGGGCGATGGCGAACCCGTAACGGAACTTCTCGTCCGGAATGGGCTCGCGCACCAGACGTTTCGGGAAGTCGACCACCACAGTTTCGGGACCCAGCCGTAGCTCGACGGGGTACCCGATGCCGTCGCAGATCTGATCGCTCTGGTTCATGATCGGCTCGAACACCACCCGCAACGGCTCGAGCAACGACTCGCCTGCGGCGGGTGCCCAGCGCGCCTTCTCCCCGGCCAGCACGGGCTTCATCCGCCTCGCGTAGTCCTCGATGTAGGCCGCTTTGCCGGTGGTGAACAGGGCGTCCAGTTCATCCTCGGGCAGCGGGTGGTTCAGCGAATGCAGTTGTGTGCCGGTGAAATCGGCGGTCGACCCGGGCATCATCAACAGCCCCCGGTCGTGGCCGTGGGTGCGCAGCTGATCCAGGAACACCACCTGGTCGGGAAATATGTTGGCGGGGTCGCCGTGGTCGTCGTTCAGCTCGCGCAGCGCCGGGTCAAGGAAGCACGGCGGACCCGCCGACGGGATCACCCAGGTGGCCCCGACCTGCGCGATGTACTGCCGGCAGCGGTCCATCTGACGCTGGCGTTTCTGGGTGCCGAAGGCCTCCTTCGCGCGGGCGGGCATGTCGTAGACCATCGGATACCAGATCGCGCCCGAGTACTGCAGCATGTGCACATCGACGCGGCCGAACTCGGTGTGCAGCACATCTAGATCCACCGGCCGCGCGTCGTTCATGTTGAACGCCGTTGTGATGCCGTCGGACACCACAAGGCCGGAGTCGCCGATCGGGCCGTCGGCGGGTGCCCGCAGCGCGATGATCATCACGTCGAGATCGCCCTTGGGCCCGCTGACGCGGTGCTTCACCGAATCGGTCGTCTCGAAGAACTCGTGGAAGCCGAGCTTCTCCAGCTCGCGGCGCAGGTCGGGCACAGGGTAATCGGGCAGCAGCACGACGGCGTTCTTGTTGACGTGCTCGCGGAGGTTCTTCGGGTCGAAATGGTCCTTATGCAGATGCGACACGTACAGGTAGTCGCAGTCACCGAGGGCGTCCCAGTCCAGCGTGCTGTTGTCCGGAAACGGAAACCACGAGCCGAAATACGCCGGGTTCACCCACGGGTCGCACAGGATGCTTCCGGCCTGCGTGTCAATCCGGAAGCCGGCATGTCCGACGCTTGTGACCTGCACAAATATCCCCTCTGCGACGTTATGGTGCCGCCCCGAGCTTAGCGGCAGGCAGCTTCTGGAGCCTCAACCGGAGTTAATCGCCGGCCTGCCACAGCCTGCGGTAGTAGTCCATCCGCCGCGGATCCGGTGTGACCCCGTAGGCGTCGAGCAGCTCGCCGGCCCAGTTCCCGCCGGGATAGTTCCAGCCCAGCGACAGCGCCGCAACGGCGATGTCGGCCCACCGATCGGCCAGCCCGAGCTGGCCAAGGTCGACGTGCCCGCCGCACGACCCGTCGTCCGCGATCAGCGTATTGGGCGCACGCGTCGCCGTGGCACACCACCTACAGGTCCACGGTGGGCGGCTGTTCCAGACCGCTGCGCCGCAAAGGCGGGGACTCGGCCAGCTTCCCGGGCACCGACCCGTTCGAACGGGCAGCCATCGACGGGCAGCGGGTCGTGCAGCTCGCGCAGACCGGCGCCGATCGCCCTGGCCCCCGCGACCGGCCGCCCCAGCCAGTGCGCGGTGTCGCCGTCTTGACGAACTCGTCGGCTACCCGGAACGTCACGCCGCCCAGCTCGTTGACCCGGATGGGCACCACGTCGCGGCCGGCGGCGATCCCGGCGACGGCCTCGGGTACCGGGATCGGGCCTACCAGGATCGTCACGGGTGCCTTTCTGTACGGCTTGGCACGGTCCGCTACGCGGGCGCACTACGCTGGACGGCTGTGGAACCGGTATACGGGACTGTCATCCAATGCGCGCGACTGGCATGGCGGCTACAAGGGCTGACATTCACCGTGAGCGGTGTGGAGAACCTGCCCGCCACCGGCGGCGCGGTCGTTGCCATCAATCACACCAGCTACTTCGACTTCACCCTCGCCGGGCTGCCCGCCTACCGCCAGCACCGCGGTCGCAAGGTGCGGTTCATGGCCAAGAAGGAAGTCTTCGACCACAAGGTCTCCGGACCGATCATGCGTAGCCTGCGGCACATTCCGGTGGACCGGGACAACGGCGCCTCGTCGTTCGAAGCGGCCGTCGACGCGCTCAAGGCCGGCGAGCTGGTCGGGGTCTACCCCGAGGCAACCATCAGCCGCAGCTTCGAGATCAAGGAGTTCAAGTCCGGCGCGGCGCGGATGGCGATCGAGGCCGGCGTGCCGATCGTCCCGCACATCGTCTGGGGTGCCCAGCGGATCTGGACCAAGGGCCACCCGAAGAAACTGATGCGACCCAAGGTGCCGATCGCCGTCGCCGTGGGGGAACCGATAGCTCCCACCCTGCCGGCCCCGGAACTGACCCACCTGCTGCACTCGCGCATGCAACACCTGCTGGAACGGGTACAGGACGGTTATGGACCGCATCCGGCGGGAGAGTTCTGGGTGCCGCACCGACTCGGCGGCGGGGCACCGTCGCTTGCCGATGCCAACCGGATGGACTTCGAGGAGGCGGCCGAGAAGGCAGCTCGCCGGGCGCTTGGGGAACCTCCCGCTCGCGGGGGACGATCCGGACCGGGTGGAGCACAGGAGTAGCGCAGCGATGGAGCCGGTGTTTCGTACGCTGGAGATCGCGGCAAAAGCGGCGGTCGCGGCCACCGGCACGCGGATCAGCTATCACGGGCTGGACAATATTCCGGCCCGGGGCGGCGCCGTCGTGGCCATCAACCACACCAGCTACATCGACTTCGTGCCGGCGGCGCTGGCAGCGTATTACCGCAAGCGGCGGATGAGATTCATGATCAAGGCCGAGATGGAGGAGGTGAGTGGCGTCGACTTTCTCATCAATCACACCAAGACAATTCCGGTGGATCGCCGCGCCGGCGCGGACGCCTACGCCGTCGCCGTCGAGCGGCTGCGGGAGGGCGAGCTGGTCGGGGTTTACCCGGAGGCGACCATCAGCCGTAGCTTCGAGCTCAAGGAGTTCAAGACCGGTGCTGCCCGGATGGCGCTGGAGGCGCAGGTGGCGATCGTGCCCATGATCGTCTGGGGTGCGCAGCGTATCTGGACTAAGGATCATCCGAGGTCATTGGGCCGCAACAAGATCCCTGTCAGTGTGTGGGTCGGCGAGCCGCTGGCGGCCATCGGCTCGGTGCATCAGACCGACGCGGCGCTGCGCGAGGCGTTGACGGAGTTGGTGCACCAGGCGCAGCGCGACTACCCGCAGCCGTCAGGGGCGTACTGGCTGCCGCGCCGCCTGGGCGGCAGTGCGCCGACCCCCGCCGAGGCCAAGGTGCTCGACAAGGCCGAGTTGGCCGAACGGGCCCGCAGACGTGCGAGCAGCGCATCACACGAGCGGATCGCGCATGACACGAGCGAGTAGCGGAGCGGATCGCGGATGACATTGCCGTTGCTGATCGCCAGCGACGTGGACGGCACTTTGCTCAACGACGACGAGCAGATCACTGCCCGCACCCGTCAGGCCGTACGGACCGCTGTGGACGCCGGCGCGCAGTTCGTGCTGGCCACCGGGCGGCCGCCGCGATGGGTGCACCCAGTCGTCGACGCGCTGGGCTTCGCCCCGATGGCGGTGTGCGCCAACGGAGCCGTGCTGTATGACCCGTCGACCGACCGAATCCTGTCGGCACGGACGCTGTCGGTCGACGTGCTGCGCGAACTCACCGAGATCGCGACCCGCGTCATCCCGGGGGCAGGCCTGGCGGTCGAGCGGGTCGGCCGCAGCGCCCACGACGCCGCCACCCCGCAGTTCGTCAGCTCACCCGGCTACGAGCACGCCTGGCTCAACCCCGACAACACCGAGGTCTCGGTCGAGGATCTGCTCAGCGCACCTGCCGTCAAACTGCTCATCCGCAAGGCCGGTGCGCTCAGTTCGGACATGGCCGCCGCGCTGAATGAACACGTCGGCATCGAAGGCGATATCACCTACTCCACCAACAACGGCCTGATCGAGGTGGTGCCGCTGGGCGTCAGCAAGGCCACTGGCGTCGAAGAGGTGGCACGGCCGCTGGGCGTCACCGCGGCGGACGTGGTGGCGTTCGGCGACATGCCCAACGACGTGCCGATGCTGCTGTGGGCGGGCCACGGTGTGGCGATGGGCAACGCGCACCCGGAGGCGCAGGCCGCTGCCAATGAGGTGACCGCCGCCAACAGCGACGACGGGGTCGCCCGGGTGCTGGAACGCTGGTGGCTCTAAGACTTGTTGATCGGTGTGAAGCGCTCCAACTGAACCGGCGGTCCGCCGGCCGAAGGCGGTGCCAATTCCAGTGGAACCCCGTCGATGACCCTGGTCACCGTGGACTTCTCCCGGTCGAAGTTCAACGTGCCGTGCTGGAAGTTCTGCACGATCCACTGCGGTTCCTGGATTTCACCGCTGGTCGGCAGTCCCAGCGCGCCACGCTCGAATCCCAGTGCCGCCCACGCGTCGTAGATCGCGCCGGCGACAGGCTCGGCTCCGCTCTCCGCCGACCAGTAGATCGCGCCTTTGTCGAACGCGACGTAGCGGGTCGGGCCCTCGCCGGACGCCTCCGGTGACTTCGGCGCACCAAGGGGACTGTTCATCCCGCCCATCGAATCCCACCGCGTGAAGATGGCGCCGCCACGCAGCGACTCCGCCAGGTCTACCGGTCCGGGTGGGTCGTTGAAGCGGGCGGCGATGTCCCGCAGCAGCGGCATGGCGGCGTAGGCGGCGTTACCCGGGCAGTCGGTGATACCCACGTCGCGGTGGGTGAAGATCGACGGCAGCGTCGGCGCGGCGCCGCCGGGGAAGTGGGTGAACGAGCCGCCGGCCGAGGTCAGCACGACCGTGCCTCTGGGGTCGACGCGATCCATGGCGAGCCGCCAGCCCAGCAGTCGGCCGGTGTTGCGCAGCTGAATCGGCGACGGGGGTACCACGTCGAAATTGCCGATCATCGCCACGCCCCAGGTGTCGGTGTTGAAGCCACCGGTGTGCGAACCCTGGACCGGTTTGTCCATACCACCGAACCGGC
>JAOPWF010000508.1 GCA_025965815.1 Mycobacterium sp. | reverse complement strand
GAACATCGCGATGATGTCGGCCAGGACGGGTGCAGAAGGCCCGGATGTCAACACCTGGCTGCAGTCATGGACCGTCTTCTACTGGGCCTGGTGGCTGTCCTGGGCGCCGTTCGTCGGCATGTTCATCGCACGGATCTCGCGCGGGCGCACCATCAGGCAGTTCGTCTCCGGGGTGTTGTTGGTGCCGAGCCTGGTGTCGCTGGTGTGGTTCTGCGTTTTCGGCGGCGCGGCCATCGACATTCAGAAGTCAGGCGTCGATCTCGCCGGGAAGGGCAGCATCGAGACGCGGTTGTTCAGCCTGCTCGATCAGTACCCGATGGCAATCGTGGCGAGCGTGCTGGTGACCGTTCTGGTCGCGATCTTCTTCGTGTCCGGCGCGGACGCCGCCTCCATCGTGATGGGCTCGCTCTCCGAGCGAGGAACCATCGAGCCGACGCGGCCCACCGTGATCTTCTGGGGCGCCGCCACCGGGGCAGTGGCCGCGGTGATGTTGCTGGTCGGGGGGCAGGACGCCCTCAACGGTCTGCAGACCATCACGATTCTGGCCGCGCTGCCGTTCGTGCTGGTGATGATCGGGCTCTCGGTGGCGCTCGTGAAGGACCTACGCCACGACCCGCTGATGGTGCGCCGCCAGTACGCCGTCGACGCGGTACACAGTGCGGTGATCACCGGTGTGAAGGAGCACGGCGACGACTTCGTCATCTCCGTCGAAAAGGATCCGGACGCCGACAGGGCAGCATCCGGGCCTGGACACCCGGTGTGAGTCGGTTCGCGGCCGTACGATTCGCCAGTGAGTAACAGCAAATCGGGATCGAAGCCGGCCAAGAAGGCGAAGAAGGGCAAGGTTCCCGGCAAAATCCCAAATGACGTCTACGAGGCTGAACTGTTCCGTCTCCAAACGGAATTCGTCAAGCTGCAGGAGTGGGTCCGGCACACCGGCGCCCGCGTCGTGGTCGTCTTCGAGGGTCGCGACGCCGCGGGTAAGGGCGGAACGATCAAGCGCATCACCGAATATCTCAGTCCGCGCGTCGCCCGGATCGCGGCGCTGCCTGCGCCCAACGACCGCGAACGCGGGCAGTGGTACTACCAGCGGTATATCGCGCAGCTGCCCGCCAAGGGCGAGATGGTGTTGTTCGACCGGTCCTGGTACAACCGCGCCGGCGTCGAGCAGGTCATGGGATTCTGCACGCCGCAAGAACATACGCTGTTCCTGCGGCAGACACCCATCTTCGAGCAGATGCTGCTGGAGGACGGGATTCTGCTGCGCAAGTACTGGTTCTCGGTCTCCGACGACGAGCAGCTACGCCGATTCAAGTCGCGGCTCAACGATCCGGTGCGGCAGTGGAAGCTGAGCCCGATGGACCTCGAGTCGGTGTACCGGTGGGAAGATTATTCGCGGGCCAAGGACCAGATGATGGTGCACACCGACACCCCGCTGAGCCCCTGGTATGTCGTCGAGTCGGACGTCAAGAAGCACGCGCGGCTGAACATGATGAGCCACCTGCTGTCGACCATCGAGTACCACGACGTCGAGCATCCGACCGTGGAACTGCCCGAGCGTCCCGTGCTGAGTGGCAGTTACCAGCGTCCGTCCCGGGCGTTGTCGACCTACGTCGACGACCATGTCGCCGCGCTGATGGGCGATCCCGAGTAGCCCGATAGTGTCGGCCTATGCGGGTCTATGTTCCTGCGACGCTGGCGATGCTTCAGCAGCTCGTCGCCGAGGGGTCGATGCACGCGGTCAGCGGCACGGCGTTCGCGGTCACGCCGACGCTGCTCGAGGCCTACGCGAACGGTGACGAGGACGAGCTGGCCGAGGTGGCGTTGCGCGACGCGGCGCTGGCGTCCCTGCGGCTGCTGACCGGTGAACCCGACATCCGCCGGTCCGACCTGCCACCGCGGCGGGTGGTGCTGGTCGCCGAGGTCGAGGACGTCAAACCGCGTCCGGATCTCGACGATGCGGTGGTCCGGCTGACCGGGCCGATGACCATGAACGACGTGATCGCGGCCTACGTCGACACCGCCGCGGCGGAGGAGGCCGTGGTGGCCGCGGTCGAGGCTATCGACGCCGCCGACCTCGGGGACGAGGACGCCGAACTCGTCGTCGGTGACGCACAGGACTACGAGCTCGCCTGGTATGCAACCCAGGAATTGCCGTTCCTGCTCGAGCTCTTGTGACGGCGTTCGGCTAGCCCGGAGGCTTAACTTACGGTACCGTAGGTTGGATCGTAGGGCCTGAAGACGCCGGGCCCCGAACCTTCGTCAGGAGCTTGTTATGGGCACGAAGATCACTCCGCCCACAGCTTTGGTCGTAGACACCAAGCCCGCTGGCGTTGTTGGAGTCAAACATCCCGCGTGGAGCGCTGTGCGCGCCGTTGCCGCCCGAATCACCACGCCGCTGCTGCCGGACGACTACCTTCAGCTTGCGAATCCGCTGTGGTCAGCGCGTGAACTGCGCGGTCGCGTGGTGGAGGTCCGCGGGGAAACCGAGGACTCGGCCACGCTCGTCATCAAACCGGGCTGGGGCTTCACCTTCGACTACAAACCGGGCCAGTACGTCGGTATCGGTCTGCTGATCGACGGTCGCTGGCGCTGGCGGTCCTACTCGCTGACGTCCAGCCCGCTCAAGAGCAGCCGAACAATCACCATCACCGTCAAGGCGATGGCCGAGGGTTTCCTGTCGACCCACCTGGTCGGCGGCGTCGAGCCGGGCACGATCGTCCGGCTGGCCGCACCGCAGGGCAACTTCGTGATGCCGGATCCCGCGCCGGCGTCGGTGCTGTTCCTCACCGGCGGTTCGGGCATCACGCCGGTCATGTCGATGCTGCGCACTCTGACCCGCCGGGATCAGATCACCGACGTGGTGCAGCTGCACTCGGCGCCGACCGAGTCCGACCTCATGTTCGGCGGTGAGCTGACCGAACTGGAACGCGGCCAGTCCGGCTACCGGCTGCACCGCCGCTTCACCCGGACGCAGGGCCGCCTCGACCTGAGCCGCCTCGATGACGAGGTGCCAGACTGGCGGGAGCGCCAGACCTGGGCGTGCGGCCCCGAGGGAATGCTCAACGACGCCGAAAAGGTGTGGTCCGCCGCCGGGCTGAAGGACAGGCTGCACCTCGAGCGCTTCGCGGTGTCGCGGGCGGCGCCGCACGGTCAGGGCGGGACCGTCGCGTTCGTAAGAAGTGGAAAGAGCGTGGTCGCCGATGCCGCGACCTCGCTGATGGACGCCGGTGAGAACGCGGGCGTTCAGATGCCGTTCGGCTGCCGGATGGGCATCTGCCAGTCCTGCGTGGTCGGGCTGGTGGAAGGCCACGTGCGCGACCTGCGCACGGGCGTCGAACACGAACCGGGAACGCGGGTGCAGACATGCATATCCGCGGCATCCGGCGACTGCGTGCTGGACGTCTAACCTTTACCGGCTGGTAACCTACGGAGTCGTAGGTTACGCTAGCGTAGGTTAGCGACTGCAGAAAGGCAGGACGATGGCGATATCAGATGTAGAAGAATTTGCACATCTCACCGACGCCGACGTCGAGAGCCTGGGTGTCGAGCTGGATGCGATCCGGCAGGACTTCGAAGACGCGCGGGGCGAGAGCGACTCCCGCTATATCCGCCGCACCATTGCCGCGCAACGCGCGCTGGAGGTTGCCGGCCGGGTCATGCTGGCCGCCAGCTCACGCCGTTCGGCATGGTGGGCGGGCACCGCGACACTGGGCGTGGCCAAGATCGTCGAGAACATGGAGATCGGCCACAACGTCATGCATGGCCAGTGGGACTGGATGAACGACCCCGAGATTCACTCCTCGACGTGGGAGTGGGACATGAGCGGCGCCTCCAAGCACTGGCGCTTCACCCACAACTTCATGCACCACAAGTACACCAACATCCTCGGCATGGATGACGACGTGGGCTACGGCACGCTGCGCGTCACCCGCGACCAACGCTGGAAGCCGTTCAACCTCGGCAACCTGCTGTACAACACCATCCTCGCGCTCGGGTTCGAGTGGGGAGTCGGGTTGCAGCATCTGGAACTCGGCAAGGTCTTCAAGGGTCGCGACGACCGCAAGGCCACCCTGGTGCGGGTGCGTGAGTTCGGCGTGAAGGCCGGCAGGCAGGTCGTCAAGGACTACATCGCCTATCCCGCACTGACGTCGCTGTCGCCCGCTGCGAGCTACAGGTCCACGCTGACGGCCAACGCAGTGGCCAACGTGATCCGCAATATCTGGTCCAACGCGGTGATCTTCTGCGGGCATTTCCCGGACGGCGCGGAGAAGTTCACCAAGTCCGACATGGTGGGCGAGACCCGCGGGCAGTGGTATCTGCGGCAGATGCTGGGCAGCGCCAACTTCGACGCCGGCCCGGCGCTGCAGTTCATGAGCGGCAACCTGTGCTTCCAGATCGAGCACCACCTCTACCCGGACCTGCCGAGCAACCGGCTCCACGAGATCGCGGTGCGGGTGCGCGAGGTCTGCGACAAGTACGACCTGCCCTACACCACGGGGTCGTTCCTGCTGCAGTACGGCAAGGCCTGGCGCACCATCGCCAAGCTGTCGCTGCCGAACAAAT
Source organism: Mycobacterium sp. (assembly GCA_025965815.1). Taxonomy (GTDB): domain Bacteria; phylum Actinomycetota; class Actinomycetes; order Mycobacteriales; family Mycobacteriaceae; genus Mycobacterium. The sequence continues at coordinate 367 of JAOPWF010000508.1, read as the reverse complement.
ATCTGCGCGACACCGCTGACGACGCCCCGGAGACCCGTAGCGAGCGGATGTTCACCGAACTCGAGCCCGGCTTCGCCCGGACCGACCCGGCCACCGGACGCCGGCGCGGCCTGAAGACGGCGATCTCCACGGTGCGGGGGTGGCGGCGCGACAAGCGCGCCGCGAAGGCCAGCTGAGAACTCAGCCTAAGACGCCACGTTGAGCACGGCCAACAGCCGTCGCGCCGCGGCAACGCGGCCGGCGGCTGGTCCGGTCAGCGCGTCGAGCGCGCACTCCGGGTCGGTCGACGGCCCCATGTGGCCGCAGCCGCGGGGGCAGTCCTTGATCGCCTCGGCAAGGTCGGAGAACGACAGCAGCACATCGTCGG
>JAOPWF010000500.1 GCA_025965815.1 Mycobacterium sp. | reverse complement strand
GCACTTCGAAGTTCATCATCGAGTGATAGGTGCCACACATCTCGGTGCAGCGACCGACGAACGCGCCGGTCTTCAGGATCTCGCTGATCTGGAAGATGTTGTCGGAGTGGTTGGCCTGCGGGTCGGGCATGACGTCACGCTTGAACAGGAACTCCGGCACCCAGAATCCGTGGATGACGTCCGCCGAGGCGATCTGGAACTCGATGCGCTTGCCGGTGGGCAGCACCAAAATCGGGATCTCGTTGCTGGATCCCAGCGTCTCGACCTTGTCGTAGTTCAGGTACGTGCGGTCTTCGGGGTTCAGGCCGCGCACGGCGCCGACCCGCTCCTCGCCGTGGGCGTCCTTGCCCTCCGGCTTGGACGCCACGGCCGCTTTGCGGGCCAAGTCGGCGCCATCGTATTTGAAGGTGCCGTCGGTGAAGTTGATCTTCTGGTAGCCGAACTTCCAGTTCCACTGGAACGCCGTGACGTCGACGACGACCTCAGGGTTCGGGTCCTTGTGCAGCATCTTCTCCTGCACCACCACGGTGAAGTAGAACAACACCGAGATGATCAGGAACGGCGTTACGGTGAGCACCAGCTCGAGAGGCATGTTGTAGCCGAACTGGCGCGGCAGCTCGGTGTCGGACTTCTTGTGGCGGTGGAACGCCGACGTCCAGAAGATCAGCCCCCACACGATCACGCCGACGACCAGGGACGCGATCAGCGAACCGATCCACAGCTCCCGGTTGATGTGGGCCTGCGGAGTGATGCCCTCTGGCCAGCCCAGCGCGATAGCTTCCGACCAGCTGCAGCCGGACAACAGAAACGTCAAACCGCCCAGCGTGAAGGCCAGCGCCACCATCCGGAGCCGACGGGAGCGGCGGCCAGAAAGGCCCGGCGAAAGGCCTCGCCCGCGGGGTGTCACCTTGGCGCCTCCTGTGTCACAGAGCTGGGCCGATCTCACTCGCTAGACCCGTTGCAGCACTCGAATACTACGCAGCGTAGACCACACCCGGTTGCCAAGCTCGACACACCTGCCGGTTAGCCCCCCGCCGGGGCGGGCGGCGCCTCGGGGGGCGGCGCAACGTGCGGCATACTGGCGCCGTGTGCGGACTGCTGGCCTTCCTATCTGACCCGTCACAGGCCGTAACCACCGAGGTCGTCGACGAGGTCGCCGGGGCATCGCACCTGATGCGCCACCGCGGCCCCGACGAGCCCGGCACCTGGTCGGACGACGATGTGGTGCTCGGCTTCAACCGGCTCTCCATCATCGATATCGCCCACTCGCACCAGCCGCTGCGCTGGGGTCCGCCGGAATCACCGGACCGGTACATGCTGGTGTTCAACGGCGAGATCTACAACTACCTGGAGTTGCGGGAGGAGCTGTCTCGCACGCATGGGGCGGTCTTCGCCACCGACGGGGACGGCGAGGCGATCATCGCCGCCTACCACCACTGGGGAGCCGACGCGCTGCCCCGGCTGCGCGGCATGTTCGCGTTCGCGCTGTGGGACACCCAAGAGCGTGAATTGTTCTGTGCCCGCGACCCGTTCGGCATCAAGCCGCTGTTCATGGCCACCGGCAGCGGCGGCACCGTGGTCGGCAGTGAGAAGAAATGCCTGCTCGAGGTGGCCGGCGCGTTCGGCATCGACGTGGACATCGACACCCGCGCCGTGCAGCACTACACGGTGCTGCAGTACGTGCCCGAACCCGAGACGCTGCACCGCGGGATCCGCCGGCTGGAATCGGGCAGCTACGCCCGGATCCGGCCCGGTAAGCAGCCAGACATCACCCGCTACTTCGTTCCGCGGTTCGACGCCCGGGCCTTCGCCGCGGGCAGTGAGCAGAGCCGCTACGACGAGATCACCGCTGTCCTCGAGGACTCGGTTGCCAAGCACATGCGCGCGGACGTCACCGTCGGCGCCTTCCTCTCCGGCGGGATCGACTCGACCGCGATCGCGGCGCTGGCGATGCGGCACAACCCGCGCCTGATCACCTTCACCACCGGCTTCGAGCGCGAAGGATTCTCCGAAGTGGACGTGGCGGTGGCGTCCGCCGAGGCCATCGGCGCCCGGCACATCGCCAAGGTGGTCAGTGCCGCCGAATTCGTCGCTGCCCTGCCTGAAATCGTCTGGTATCTGGACGAACCCGTGGCCGACCCGGCGCTGGTGCCGTTGTTCTTCATCGCCCGTGAGGCACGCAAGCACGTTAAGGTGGTGCTGTCCGGTGAGGGTGCCGACGAGTTGTTCGGCGGTTACACGATCTACCGGGAACCGTTGTCGCTGCGGCCATTCGAATTTCTGCCCCGGCCGTTGCGCCGCTCGATGGGCAAGGTGTCGGCGCCGCTGCCCGAGGGGATGCGGGGTAAGAGTCTCCTGCACCGCGGGTCGCTGAGCCTGGAGGAGCGCTACTACGGCAATGCCCGCAGTTTCAGCGACGCGCAACTGCGGGCGGTCCTGCCCGGATTCCGCCGGGACTGGACGCACACCGACGTGACCGCCCGGGTGTACGCCGAATCGCAGGGCTGGGATCCGGTGGCGCGCATGCAGCACATCGACCTGTTCACCTGGCTGCGCGGCGACATCCTGGTCAAGGCGGACAAGATGACGATGGCGAACTCGCTGGAGCTGCGGGTGCCGTTCCTGGATCCGGAGGTCTTCGCGGTGGCCTCCCGGCTGCCGCTGGAGCAGAAGATCACCCGCGCCACCACCAAGTACGCGCTGCGCCGCGCCCTGGAACCCATCGTGCCCGCACACGTGCTGAATCGGCCCAAGCTGGGGTTCCCGGTGCCCATCCGGCACTGGCTGCGCGCGGGCGAGCTGCTGGAGTGGGCCTACGCGAAGGTGGACGCCTCACAGGCCGACGAACTGATCGACATCGCGGCCGTCCGCCGGATGCTCGACGAACACCGCAGCGGCGCAACCGATCACAGCCGCCGACTGTGGACGGTGCTGATCTTCATGCTGTGGCACGCGATATTCGTCGAGCACAGCGTGGTACCGCAGATCAGCGAACCGCAGTACCCCGTGCAGCTCTAGGAGCGCCGTAGGTCAGCCCGCCAGGCCGGCGGCGATCTCGTTGGCGGCGTCCTCGCCGTAGGCGTCGGCCAGCCGGGTCACCGCGGCGTCGCGATCCCAGGACCACTCCTGGGTGCCGGTGGACTCCAGCACCAGCACGGCGACCAGCGAGCCGAGCTGCGCCGAGCGCTCCAGGTTCAGCCGGGCGCTGCGGCCGGTCAGGAAGCCCGCCCGGAACGCGTCCCCGACACCCGTCGGGTCGACCAGGCTGGTCTCCGGGACCACGCCGACGTGGACCTTGGCGCCGTCGGGGCTGACCAGATCGACGCCCTTGGCGCCCAGCGTGGTGACCCGCAGGGCGATCTGCTCCATCACGTCGGCTTCGGTCCAGCCGGTCTTCGACAGCAGCAGATCCCACTCGTAGTCGTTGGTGAACAGGTAGGTGGCACCGTCGATGAGCTGGCGGATCTGCTCGCCGTCGAGGCGGGCGAGCTGTTGGGACGGGTCGGCGGCGAACGCCAGGCCGAGCCGGCGGCACTCGTCGGTGTGCAGGAACATGGTGTCCGGGTCGTTGGCGCCGACGATCACCAATTCCGGAGTGCCGGTTGCCGATACAACGTCGGCGAGGGAGATGTTGCGAGCCTCCGACATGGCACCGGGATAGAACGACGCGATCTGCGCCATGTCGACGTCGGTGGTGCAGACGAACCGGGCGGTGTGCGCGGTCTCGGAGATCAGCACGTTGTCGCAGTTGACGCCGGCCGATTCCAGCCACTGGCGGTAATCGGCGAAGTCGACGCCCGCGGCTCCGACCAGCGCCGCGTCCCCGCCCAGAACGCCGATGGCGTACGCCATGTTTCCGGCGACGCCGCCGCGGTGCACCACCAGATCGTCGACCAGGAAGCTCAGCGAAACCTTCTGCAGGTGATCCGCCAGCAGCTGCTCGGAGAAGCGACCGGGGAAGCGCATCAAATGGTCGGTCGCAATGGATCCGGTCACCGCAATGGTCACGAAGCGTCGCCCTTCATTCGTTAAGCCGTCTAGATAAGCTTACTTAGGGTAACGGCCCTGGATCGCCTCCGCGGACATCGGCCGCCGTTGCGCTAGCCTGCGTACAAGTGCCCGTCCGGTCGCCGTCCAAGCCAAGGAGGTCAGGCGATCTCACGCGTATCCCCAGGAGAGACTTGATGGCCGGCCCGTATCCGCCCAATCACGGCTACGGTACGAGCGGCGCTCAAGGCGGTGCTCAGTGGTATCCCGGCCAGCCCTATCCCGGGCAGCAGGGCCCCGGCCCGCAGCAGTATCCGGAGACCGGCGTTCCGTCGGCGTATCCGGGCATGCTGCCCCCGCCGGTGCAGTACCCCAAGCGTCGGCGTTGGAGAGTTGTTCTCGGGGGGCTGCTGATGATCGCGCTGGTCGCTGCCATCGTGGGGGCCATCACGTTCGTGTTGCGCAACGACGATAACCGCGGATCGGGCCAGTTGACGTCCGCGTCGGCCAAGACGGCCATCCAGACCTACCTGAGCGCGCTGTCCAACGGTGACACCGAAACGGTGGCGCGCAACAACCTCTGTGGTCTGTACGACGCGGTGAAGGAGCGCCGATCGGATATGGCGCTGGCCAACCTCAGCAGTGAAGCGTTCCGCAAGCAGTTCTCGCGCGCGGATGTGACGTCTATCGACAAGATGGTGTTCGCATCGCCCAACCAGGCGCAGGTGCTGTTCTCGATGAGGGTCGTCTCGCCCGGCCGCAGCCAGCAGCCCCGCGATGAGGCGCAGGGCGTGGCACAGCTACTGGCCCAGGACAATCAGATCTTCGTGTGCTCCTACCTGCAACGCACCGCCGGTCAGTTCTGACCGGCGGAGCGGGCAGATCGGGTCAGTTGAAGGAGTCCCCGCAGGCGCAGGAGCCCGTCGCGTTCGGGTTGTCGATCGTGAAGCCCTGCTTCTCGATGGTGTCGACGAAGTCGATCGAGGCGCCCTGGACGTACGGCGCGCTCATCCGGTCCACCGTTAACCGGACACCGCCGAACTCGGCGTTCAGGTCGCCGTCCAGGGACCGATCGTCGAAGAACAGGTTGTAGCGAAGCCCAGCGCAGCCACCCGGCTGGACCGCGATACGCAGGGCCAGGTCGTCACGGCCCTCCTGGTCCAACAGCGCTTTGGCCTTGGCAGCCGCGGCGTCAGTCAGGATTACGCCGTGGGTTGCCGTAGTGGTCGCCGCCTCGTCCTGAACAGTCATTGCGTCTCCCTAGTGCTCTATTCGGTGAACTGAAAGCTCACTTCCTCAACGGTACCTTGTTCGGCCGCTATTCCCGAGTTATCCCCATGTCGCTCCGCTCTGCCCCGCAATCGGGTGGGGGTACCTCCCGCTTGCGGGGGCGTGCCCCCAGCCCACCGGAAGTTCTGCCGCCGTCTGGGCTGCAACGCCCGCGAGCTGGTTAGCCGCGTCGTCGATGGCCAGCTGGACGGATCCTGCGTAGTCGGCGACCGCGAATGCCGCCACGATGCCTGCCGCCCGCAGCGCGGACTCGTCGAGTGTCACCTGACCGGCCAGCACCAGCACCGGGATCCGGCGCGCCGATGCCTCCGCTGCCAGCGCGCTGACCACTTTGCCGTGCAGCGACTGGTCATCGAATCGGCCCTCACCGGTGATGACCAGTTCGGCGGCCGCGACATCGTCGGCGAGGCGGGTGTGTTCGGCGAT
>JAOPWF010000497.1 GCA_025965815.1 Mycobacterium sp. | reverse complement strand
GCGACGATTCAGGTATGCCTTGCGCGTGTCCGAGTCCCAGGGGTTGCACCAGAACGACTCGGGAACACAGAGACCTGTCGCAGGACCCTGGATCACCTCGTAGGTGATCAGGAATCGACGGCCGGTCTTGCCTTCGTGCTCTGGAGAGTTGATCCGGTACTCCCGGAAGTCAAGATCAACTATCTCGGCTAGGTAGTCGCCATCTGGAACACGCGGATCTTGGGGGGCTTCCGCAAGATTCATATCGGCACCAAAGATTCCCATAACAATCTTTCCCTTCAAAACATTACGGAGCTGCATATGACGGCAAATGTTGTGTAGTCCTGTCAAATAAACAGGAGGACTACAAGTGTGAAATCATGTAATCTTGTAATCGTGTACTCATGCATGCTATGATGCCTTAGCGGTGAGCTCTCGTCAACCTGTTTCGCGCCAAAACGCGTGCAGGCTGGTTGACCTGGTCGTCTACCCTCGACGGTCGTATTTGGGCTCCCTGTTTTTGATCTTTGTTCGTCTGGCTGGTGTTGCTCGCTCGTAGCGAGGCGTCCAAGGCCGGGCTTCAGATCTTCTGTTCGGCGGGTTAGGGGATGTCCGGTCCGGCCGGGATCTCGTGCAGCAGGAACCACGGCTCGTACGGATCGCGGCGGCAGGTGATCGAGATCCGGAGTGGGCCAGGATGCTTGTGCCGCCACCGCTCTGGGGCCCTATCGCTCATCCAGTGACCCGGCTTCGTCCGGCGCAATGCCAGACGATCCCAGTTCTTGCCATCCACCCGGGAGTACAGCCGGGGCCTGGTCGTCCTGTTGTCGGAAACCTGCTTGCTGGCGCCGGTATTGAACTCCCACGGCCCCCAGACGAATAGGGCGGCGTCTTCTTCGCTCACACCGTCGGGGAGTCCTCGGCCCCAGTGGTCTTGCCCGGTCTCGTCCAGGACTCTCACGGTCACTTCGTCGAGGTGATCCAGGCCGGTCGGCCCCACCAGGGTCAGCACCAGTTCGCCGTGGTCCGGGGCCCCGTTCACGTCTGTGGCGCAGGAGATCTCGAACTCCGGAGTCAGCTCCGAGTGCCGGCGGCCACGTTCGATGGCTGTCAGCCTCGCGGTGGCTGCCCAGGAGCCGACCCCGCCCGCTCCAGCGGCGATCGTGGCGAGCAGACCGAGAAGCGCAATGGTGATAGTCACGGCGTATCCCCGGTGGGAGACACTAATGGGCGGCACGCGGGCTGGCACAAGGCGCCCGACAAGGCAGGCGCATGCCCGGCACGCACCTCGTTGAACAGTTCGCCCGGGGGCTACCGGTCCCCGAGGATCAGATCCGGGCCGCCTACCACGCCGAGTTGGACCGGCTGGCCGGCCAGATCGGCGCGGACGCCCCACGAGATGACGACGGGTGGCAGCACCGGGAGGATCGGGCGGTCGCACTGACCCGCGGCGTGATACCCCTGAGCTGGGAGGCGCTGTTCAGCGGGGCGTTCACCGGCACGCTGGCTCCCGAAGTACCGGCAGCGAAGGTCCGTTAGGCGGCCAAAGTGACCATGCGGATGATCGCCGACGCCAGCGAACTACCAGCCGAGGATCTGCTCGCCGTATTCGCCTACGCAGCACAGCTCTCCGAACAAGACACCGAGGCGATGCTGGCCGGGCAACTGGACGCCGAACTTGCAGGGGCGGACTGGCCCGCCACGTTCGGCGAGTACTTCGGGGTCGATGCGTTCCGCCGCACGCTCGACACCACCGACATCGAGGTATTGCAGCGCGCCGCGGCTGCGGTGTTCGAAGCCGTCTCCTCGCAGTGGGGCCTATTGCTCTGGTGTCGCCCGGCTGCGCTCGGCCACCACGTCGAGGGTCTACCCGACAGCTACGTGCAGACCACGTCCTTCTGAAGGCCGCATCGGCTTTCTTCGCGGCCGAGCACGACCGCCCGTCCAAGTTTTCGTACCGTTCATCGACGCGTTCAAGAAGGTGTTCGGGGTCGAGCCGATCTGCCGTGTGCTGTCTGAGCACGGATGCAAGATCGCAACGAGCACCTACTACGCCGCCAAGAAACGGCTCCCGTCCGCGCGGGCAGTGCGCGACGCCGAACTGGACGAGCAGATCCAGCGGATCCACGCCGACAACTACGGCGTCTATAGGGCACGCAAGGTCTGGAAGCAGCTCCAGCGCGAAGGGCACCGGGTCGCCCGTTGCACGGTCGAGCGGCGGATGAAGGCGCTCGGCCTGCAAGGCGTACGCCGCGGCAAGAAGATCCGCACCACCGTCGGCGACGAGAGCCACGAGCGGGCCGGTGACCTGGTCCGACGGAACTTCACCGCACAGGCGCCCAACCACACCTGGGTTGCCGATTTCACCTACGTCGCGGCGTGGTGCGGGATCCTCTACATCGCGTTCGTCGTGGACGTGTTCTCCCGCGCCATCGTCGGCTGGGCGGCCTCGCTCAACAAGCAGACCACCCTGGTGCTGGACGCCCTGGACATGGCGTTGTGGCGACGTGAACGCGCCGGGCACAAGCCCGGCTGGGGGCTGGTGCACCACGGCGATGATGGATCGCAATACACCTCGCTGCGGTTCACCACCCACCTGGTCGGCGCCGGCATCGACGCCTCGATCGGCACCGTCGGTGACGCGCTCGACAACGCCCTCATGGAGTCGCAGATCGGCCTGTACAAGACCGAACTGATCAAACGCCGCGGCCCCTGGCGCAGCCTGGCCAACGTCGAACTGGCCACCGCCGAATACGTCGAGTGGTTCAACAACCAACGGCTCCACACCGCCACCGGAGACATCACACCCAGCGAGTACGAGAACATCCACTACGCTCAGCATCAGCCCAACCGGCGGCTGGAGTCGGCCCCTAGAGCCTCCACGCAACTCGGTGCGCTTCAGAGTGGCATTTGGCCCTGATTTCGCCCCGAACGTCCTACAATTCGCGGCTATGCAAGAAATATGCCGGGTCGGTGTGGTGGTGGCCTTGGGTGCGGTCCTTGCCGGATGTTCGTCTCGCTTTGGCTCGCATCCGGCGACGTCGACGCGGCCGGCGTCGAAGGCCCCCACTGCCTTGGCCCCGCAGTCCAATGATTCCAATGATCTTCAGATATCGCCGTGGGTGACTCCTGTACCTACGGCATCGCCCACGCAGCCAGCGCAGCCGGTACTGACGCCGGTGACGATCGACGATTGGCGCTATGGCGTCGCATGGGTGGGATTCGGAACGGACACTGGCGGTACCGATAACCCGACCAAGCCTGGTCAAGTGCGGGTTTCGTTCACGGTGGAGCTGGTCGCGACCGATACTCGGAGGAGGAGCGTTCCGCTCCCCAATTCCGCCTGGGTGAACTCAAACTATGGCTGGGTCTTCCAAGCCAATACCGCGCGTGCTCGGAATGCGGTCTGCGTTCCTGGGGATCCATGCAACCGGGAGTTGCACACCGGCGCCGGTGGATGCCGCAAACAGCAGGACGACTCGGATGGATACACGCTCCCCCCAGGCGGCAAGATTGTCCTTACATGCTCGGACTGGTCGTCATTCCCTGACTCGATCAAACCATCGGATTTTTCAATCGGCTATGTCTGGAAGCCCTGTTGCTCCGGCTCGAACGCGACGCAGCATGAACTGAGGATGCGTCTACAGTCGTAAGTAGCAGCGTCGTCGGGTACGGCGGGTCTCAGGGCTTTGCCATACCTGTGCTGGCCTGGACTCAGATGTTCGCCCTTGACGGCACCGCCCGCCGAAGGGAACCCAACCGGCGGGGCTCCGCCTGTTCACCGTCGC
>JAOPWF010000220.1 GCA_025965815.1 Mycobacterium sp. | reverse complement strand
AGGCACGCTGCGGCGGCATCGTTTTGCTGGCTGGCGTTGCCGGCGGTCACCGTGCCGCCGGCAACGACCGGCTTGAGGCGCGCCAAGGTGTCGGGAGAAGCGTCGGCGCGGATCCCCTCGTCCAGGTGGAAGATGCTGGGCACTGCACCCCGTTGGCCAGGTACCTCGACGGGTACGACCTCCTCGGCGAAGCGCCCCGACGACCAGGCCGCGGCAGCCTTGGCATGGCTCGCGGCGGCGAAGATGTCGGCCTGCTCGCGGGTGATGCCGTACTTGTCTGCGATGTTCTCTGCGGTCTCGACCATGCCGCTGATGTGACCGTGGCGCCATTCGGGTTGGGCACGTTCACGACCGCGGTCGAGGCGGTCGTGCAACATGGTTCCGCCGGATCGGCGGCCCCAGCGCAGGTCGGTGGTGTAGTGCTCGATGCGGCTCATGCTCTCCGCCCCGCCGGCCACGACGACGTCGGCGGCACCGCTTTGCACGATCATCGCCGCAGTGGCGATGGCCTGCAGGCCGCCTCCACAGCGACGGTCGATCTGCAGGCCGGCGACGTGTTCGGGCAGCCCGGCGTGCAGCGCAATCCAGCGGCCGAAGCAGGGCACTTCGGAGTTGGCGTAGGACTGCGCAAACACCACGTCCTCGATGCGGTCGGGGTCGATGCCCGAGCGCTGCACGACTGCCTTGACGACGGTGGCGGCGAGGTCTTCGACCGCAACCGTGCGCAGGGCCTTGCCGTAGCCGCCGACGGCGGTGCGCAGCGGGGCGACAATGGCGGCACGTCTCATCGGATCATGACTCCTTCTCGCCGCGCCGAACGCATCCTGGTTCATACACCCTCCTCGAAGATTCTACAGAATATAGAATATGTACCGGGCGGGCGCCACTTGCTGCGCTGCTTGCAACAGGTGGACGGCGGTCAGTCCGCGGACGGCTGGCGCGGCGTGCGCAGGTGTTCCTCGAGGAGCTCGCCGATGTGCACGATGTGCGCCCGCATCGCTTCGCGGGCGGCCCCGGCATCGCCGGCCTCGATGGCGTCGAAGATCGCGAAGTGGTCGTGAGCGGAGGCTTGGGACCAACCCTCGATCGTCCCGAAGAAGCCCAAAGGGACGTACTTGACGGTCTGCTCGAGGAGAATGCCGAGCCGGTTCGACGGCGACGCCTTGTTGATTCGGCGGTGTATCTCGTGGTTGTAGGCGTCCACGGCGGCGGCATCGCCGGATTCGGCGGCATGCCCGAGCTGTTCCTGCAGCTGGCGCAGCCCCCGCACCGCTGTCTCGTCGAGAATTTGCGCGGCCCGAGCGGCTAGTTCGCCGGCGATGTAGGCCTGGACCTGGAACAGGTCGTGCACGTCCTGATCGGTTACCAAGGTGACTCGGAAGCCGCGGCGAGGTTCCCACCGCAGCGTGCCCTCGCTCTGCAGAAGCACGAGCGCCTCGCGCACCGGAGTGTGTGAGACGGCCATTTGTTCGGCGATGGTCTCGGTGCGCAGGAACTCGCCAGCCTCGAAACGACCGGCCATGATGGACTCGCGGATGTAGGCCGCGACCTTGTGACTCAATTGATGGTTGCCGCGCAGGACCGCTTGGCCTGGAGTCCACACCGGCTCCGCCACGATGAGCCCTCCCTCGTTCGGTCGACTCCTGCCATCCGCGTGTGACGTTCCAGCCTGGCACATGAGACGTCACGCACCGTGGCGACCCACGTCACATTGACATATTCTATAGAATATAGAACGCTCGACCAGTGTCTACCACCCCGGCGGCTACGCTGGACGCGCAAGTCCACGGCTGGTCCCCCGGAACGATCGAGCGTGTGGACCAGCTCGATCCGGGCCCGGCCCAGTCACTACACGATCTGCTTGGCGCCGACCCGGCACCACGTGACCGCGGCCCGGTCAACTCGCTCTGCCACTGGGTCTACTTCCAGTTCTGGCCTCGGCGGAGTTCTCTGGGACCCGACGGGCACCCACACGCTGGCGGCTTTCTGCCGCCGCTGCTCGATCGCCGGCGCATGTTCGCCGGCGGCCGCTGCACGTTCTATGCGCCGTTGCACTTCAGTAAGCCGGCAACAGCGAACAGTTGGCTGGCGCACCGAGCGACAAAGCACGGCCGTAGTGGCGAGCTCCTCCTAGTCACGGTCGGTACGACCATCGCGCAGAACCGACGGTTGTGCATCAATGAAGAACAGGACTTCGTCTATCGATCCGGACCCCCTCGGCCGCCCGTGGCCCGCACCGGAGCGGTCAGCGCGGATCGTTTCGCGCCACCGGTCGGGGGCGCCGTCAGCTGCCGGCAGCGCACCACCTTCGACCCGCTCACCCTGTTCCGGTTCAGCGCGCTCACGGCGAACTCGCATCGCATTCACTACGACGAGCCCTACGCCCGCGACGTCGAAGGCCACTCAGGGCTGCTCGTGCACGGCCCGCTGCTAGTGCTGTCCATGGCCGAAATGATGCGCGGCGCGTGCGCCGGCGAGTTGGCCACCTTCGCCTATCGGCTGCATCGCCCGGTGTTCAGCGGCGAATCCATCGACATCGTGCTGGCCGAGAGCGACGGCGCCGGCCAGTCATCCGTCAGGTCGGCAGGCGGTGCTCTCGCGGCGATGCAGGCCACCATCCTGGACTCCGCCGGCGCACTGCGCGCCACCGCCGAGGCGCACTTCGAACCCGAATCCGCCAGCAGACCATGATCGGCCTCACCGAAGCCCGCAGCCTGCTGTTCGTCCCCGGCACACGAAGTGACCTATTCGATCACGCCGTCACCAGCGGCGCCGGCGCGGTGATCTTCGACCTCGAGGACAGTGTCGCCCCGTCGGAAAAGACGTCGGCCCGCACCGCAGTAAGCGATTGGCTCACCATGCGCCCCGAGCCCGGCGCCTGCGTCGCCGTGCGGGTCAATGCCAGCGACACCCCTTGGCACGGCGACGACCTCCGGATGGTGGCGACCGCGGGCTGCGCCGTCGTGCTGCCCAAGACCGACAGAGTGGACACCGTCGTCGCCGTCCGAACCGATCTGCCCCATGCCTGCCCCCTCATTGCGTTGGTCGAGACCGCCCGGGGCGTCCATGACGTCGCCGCGCTGTGCCGGTCCCAGTCGGTTGACCGAGTGGCCTTTGGGTCCGTGGACTTCGCCGTCGAGCTCGGGCTCGACCCGGCGGTCGCTTCTGCGACCCTGACCCACGCGCGCTCCGTGCTGGTTGTGGCCAGCGCGGCCGCCGGCTTGCCACCACCAATCGACGGCGTCACCGTCGCCGTCGACGATGACACCCAGCTCACCATTGATCTCGCGGCGGCCGTGTCACTCGGATTCGGCGGCAAACTCGCCATTCACCCTCGACAGGTCGCCGCGATCAACGCTGCCTGGACACCCGCTCCCGCTCTCGTGAGCTGGGCCAAACGCGTGATCGCCGCCGCCTGCCCAAACGAGGCTCGCTCCGGCGACGGGTCCGGTGAGCCGATCGGGGTCACCGTCGTAGACGGCCAGATGGTCGACCTGCCCGTGGTCACCCGGGCCAGACGAATCCTCGCCCGGGCAGCCGAGGTGACCAGATCGACGACGGAACACTTCACGACAGCGAACGGAACGACATGAGCACACACGCCGCGAGCCGGACCGACGACACCCAAACGCAGCTCGACGAGGACGAACTCGCCATCGTCGATGTCGTGCGCGACTTCGTCGACCGCAAGGTACGTCCCCAGGCGCGCGATCTCGAACGCGCCAACACCTATCCCGAGGCGCTGATCGAGCAGATGAAGGCGATCGGGATCTACGGCCTGGCGATCCCGGAGCCGTACGGGGTGGTCAAGGTCTCCACACCCTGCT
>JAOPWF010000463.1 GCA_025965815.1 Mycobacterium sp. | reverse complement strand
ATGAGCGCGGGGCTCGGCGGCCAGTCGCTTCGGGGTTACCTCACCGGTTCGATCGACGTGGTGCTCCGAGTGCCCGATGGCTCCGAACATCGGTATCTCGTCGTGGACTACAAGACGAACTGGCTCGGTGAGGCTGACCGGCCGCTGACCGCCGCCGACTACGACCGACCGCGGTTGACCCAGGCCATGCTGCACTCCGACTATCCGCTCCAGTCGTTGTTGTATGCCGTTGTGCTGCATCGGTTCTTACGGTGGCGGCAGCGCGGATACGACCCGACCCGGCACCTCGGTGGTGTGCTGTACCTGTTCGTCCGCGGCATGTGCGGCGCGGACACGCCGGTGGTCGAGGGGCATCCGGCCGGGGTGTTCAGTTGGCAGCCGCCCGCGTCGCTCGTTGTCGCGCTGTCCGACTTGCTCGATGCGGGGAGGCTGGCCGCGTGACAATTGCTGCGGTCGACGACGCTGCGAGCTGGCGCCTTGCTGTCGGCGCCGGCGGATTGCTCCGCACGTTCAGTGACGCCGGAGTGATCGAGGCCGCCGACGTGCACGTGGCGCAACGGTTGACAGCCCTGACCGGTGAGAGCGACGAGACGGTCGCTTTGGCTGTGGCGCTGGCGGTTCGGGCACTGCGTGGTGGCTCGGTGTGTGTCGATCTGAGGTCTGTCGAGGCGCAGGTCGATATCTCCGATATACCGTGGCCCGATCCTGCTGCGTGGCTCGCCGCGGTGCGCGCCAGCCCGCTCGTCGGCACACCGTCGGCCCTGCGGTTGTACGGCGACGACCTGCTGTACCTCGACCGGTACTGGCGCGAGGAGCAGCAGGTGTGTGACGACCTGCTCGCCATGCTAGCGACCAAGCCGCCGGTGGACGAAGCGGCGCTGACCGCTGGGCTGGACCGCGTCTTTCCCCGCGTGGGTTACGACGAGCAGCGCGATGCCGCCCGAATCGCGTTGTCGCAGTGGACCACCGTGCTGACCGGCGGTCCCGGCACCGGTAAGACGACGACCGTCGCGGCGCTGCTGGCGCTGCTGGCCGAACAGGCCGAGCTCACCGGGAAGACCCGGCCCCGTATCGCGTTGGCCGCGCCGACCGGCAAGGCCGCGGCCCGGCTGCAGGAAGCGGTCCAGCTCGAGGTCGACAAGCTCGAGGTCGACGACCGGGTGCGGCTGGCGGGGCTGCACGCGACGACGCTGCATCGCCTGCTCGGCAGTCGACACAACTCTGCACGGTTCCGCCACCATCGCGGCAACCGGCTGCCGCATGATGTGATCGTGGTCGACGAGACGTCGATGGTGTCGCTGACCATGATGGCTCGCCTGCTGGAAGCGGTCCGACCGGAGACGCGGCTGGTGCTCGTCGGCGATCCGGATCAGTTGGCGTCGGTCGAGGCCGGCGCCGTGCTGGCCGACCTCGTCGACGGCCTTGGCGCACGCGACGATGTGGGAATCGCGGCGCTGCTGACCTCACACCGGTTCGGCGAGTCGATCGGTGAGCTGGCCGAGGCGATCCGGGTGGGCGACGCGGACCGGGTAATCGAGGTGCTTCGGGCCGGCGGCGATCACATCGAATGGATCGACACCGACGATCCGACCGAGCATCTGCGCAAGGTGCTTGTGCCGCATGCCCTTCGGCTGCGTGAGGCCGCCATCCTCGGCGACGCATCAGCGGCACTGACCACTCTCGGCGAGCACAGGATGCTCTGCGCGCACCGGCAGGGGCCATACGGTGTTCGGCACTGGAACCGCCAGGTCGAGCGCTGGCTCACCGAGGCAACCGGCGAGCCGATCTGGGCGTCCTGGTACGCGGGCCGGCCGTTCCTCGTGACGGCCAATGACTATGGGCTCAGGCTCTACAACGGCGACACCGGTGTGACCGTCCTCGACAACGGCGCGCTCCGCGCAGTCGTCGCCGGCACCGAGGAGCCAACTGAATTCGCGACCAGCCGGCTGACCGAAGTCGAGACCATGCACGCGATGACGATCCATAAGAGCCAGGGCAGCCAGGCCGCCGAGGTGACGGTCCTGCTGCCGCCGGAGGACTCACGACTACTCTCCCGGGAGTTGCTCTATACCGCGGTGACCCGTGCGAAGACACGCTCCCGACTCGTTGGATCGGAGACGTCGGTGCGGGCAGCTGTGGAACGACAGGTGATGCGGGCGACCGGGTTGGGACGGCATCTTGGCGGCAACGATGCGGGGCCCCGCAGTATTCACTAGCAACTCTCATTGCCATCAGAACTGCGCTCGTCTGCTCGTCTGTGTCGCGGCCTCCCACTGGACCAACCCTGTGGGTGGACACGTTTACCCGGGTCTCCCAGCCCATCCGGCCGGCAATCACCGCTGCCCCACCGATGTCCGGTTAACTTGTCGACGGGCCGTTGTCGCGGCTTCAGGGCCGATCGGGAGTCGTAGCAGTGCGAGTTGACGGGCGGGACATCACCGTTTCGGGCAGCTTGCTGCAGCCGCTGATTCGGCGGACCAACGACATCCTCCGGCTCGTGCTGGCCGCGGTGTTGCTGGCGGCCGTGATCGCGGGTTCGCTGGTCACCCGCAAGGAGTGGGTCGCACTCGAGAGATCGATCTCGGGAATCGTCGGAGTCCTCACACCGACCCAGTCGAATCTGGTCTACCTGGCCTACGGCATCGCAATTCTGGCCTTGCCGTTTGTGATCCTCATCGGCCTGATCGCCGGCCGGCAATGGAAGCTGCTCGGGGCCTACGCGGCCGCCGGGATCATCGCCGTGCTCGCGCTGTCGGTCAGCGGCAACGGCATCGCGGCACCCAGATGGCACTTCTTTCTGTCCGACCGGCTCGACTCAGTCCTGTCACAGTTCCTCGACGACCCACGCTGGATCGCGATGCTTGCGGCGGTCCTCACGGTGTCCGGGCCATGGCTGCCCGCGCGTTGGCGCCGGTCGTGGTGGACGCTGTTGCTCGCGTTCGTGCCGATTCACCTCGTCGTCAGTGCCGTGGTACCCGCGCGCTCCTTACTCGGGCTGGCGGTGGGCTGGTTCGTAGGCGCGTTGGTGGTCCTGGTCGTCGGCACACCCGCGTTGGAGGTGCCGCTGGACGGCGCCGTCCGCGCTCTGGCTCGACGGGAATTCGTGGTGTCTGGACTGACTGTCGTCCGCCCGGCCGGGCGCGGGCCGCTGGTTCTGTCGGCGATATCTGACCAGCCGGACCCTGTGGCCGTTGTCGAGTTGTACGGGCCCAATCAGCGCAGCGGTGGGGCGCTGCGCCAGATCTGGCGGAAGCTGAGACTGCGCGCCAGCGAAACCGCACCGCTGCAGGCGTCGATGCGCCGCGCTGTCGAACATCGCGCGCTGATGGCCCTTGCGATCGGCGAGGTGGGTGTCGCGAGCACGACGACGATGGCCGTCGCGGTGCTCGACCGGGGATGGACGCTGTACGCGCATTCGCCCGTCCGCGGAACGGCGCTGCGCGAAAGTGCGGACACGACGCCGGTAGCCACCGTGTGGGAATCGCTGCGGGTCCTGCATACTCGCCAGATCTCCCACGGTGACCTGCGCGGCAGGGAGATCACGGTCGACGACGGCTTCGAGAACGGCCGAGTGTTGTTCGGCGGGTTCGGTAATTCCGAGTATGGCGCCACCGACGCCCAGCTCCAGTCGGACATCGCCCAACTGTTAGTGACGACGACGGCGGTGTATGACGCGGCGTCCGCGGTGGGCGCGGCGATCGGTGCGTTCGGTAACGACGAGGTACTGACGGCGTCACGCAGGCTCACGAAGTCCGCTGTGCCGTCTCACATCCGCGAATCGGTGACCGATGCGGGCGCCGTCATTGCCGCCGCCCGCGCGGAGGTGATGCGCCAGACCGGTGCCGATCAGATCCAAGCCGAGACAATCACCAGGTTCACCCGCAACCAGATCATCCAGTTGGTGCTGCTGGTCGCGCTGGTCTACGTCGCCTACCCGTTCATCAGCACCGCGCCGACGTTCTTCACCGAGCTCAGAACCGCGAACTGGTGGTGGGCTCTGATGGGTCTGGTGGTGTCGGCGTTGACGTACGTCGGTGCGGCGGCCGCACTGTGGTCGTGCGCCGACGGGTTGGTGAGCTTCCGCAATCTCACAATCATGCAGGTGGCCAACACTTTTGCCGCGACCACCACCCCGGCCGGTGTTGGCGGCCTTGCGCTCAGCACCAGGTTCCTGCAGAAGGGCGGCCTCGGCACGGTGCGCGCCACCGCGGCGGTGGCACTGCAGCAGACGGTGCAGGTGATCACCCACGTCGCGCTGCTGATCTTCTTCAGTGTCGCCGCGGGTACGTCGGCCGAGCTGTCGCACTTCGTCCCCTCCGTCACGGTGTTGTACCTGATCGCCGGGGTAGCGCTCGGCCTCGTCGGCGCGTTCGTCTTCGTCCCAAGGATGCGGCGGTGGCTGGCGACGGCGGTGCGGCCCCAGGTCAACGAGGTGCTGAGCGACCTGGCCGAATTGGCCCGCGAGCCCAAGCGTCTGGCGTTGATCGTGCTTGGTTGTGCCGCAACGACTCTCGGCGCCGCGCTGGCGCTGTGGGCCAGCATCGAAGCGTTCGGCGGCGACACGTCCTTCGTGACGGTCACCGTGGTGACGATGGTCGGCGGAACGCTCGCCTCGGCCGCACCCACCCCCGGCGGTGTCGGCGCCGTCGAAGCGGCGCTGATCGGTGGCCTCGCGGCCTTCGGCGTCCCTGCAGCGATCGCGGTGCCCTCGGTGCTGCTCTATCGGGTGCTCACCTGCTGGCTGCCCGTGTTCATCGGCTGGCCGGTGATGCGATGGCTGACCAGGAAGGACATGATTTAGCTACGGGCGAACGGTGTGCCGGCTCAGGATCGACACCCGGTTGAACGCGTTGATGGTCGTGGCGACCCACACCACGGCCGATACCTCGTCGTCAGTGAGAACCGCACGGGCGCGGGCATACTCACGTTCGGCGGTGTCATGGTCGGGCAGCGTGGTGGCGATCTCGGCCAGCCGCAGCGCGGCCCGCTCGCGCTCGTCGAACAGTTCGGTGTCGCGCCATACCGACACCGTCGCCAACTGCTTGGCGGACACCCCGGCGGTCTCCGCGCGGCGGTGGTGGAGCTCCAGGCAGGACGGGCAACCGTTGATCTGCGATACCCGAACGTTGACCAGTTCGACGAGGCTGCGGTCCAGTCCGGCCTCCTTGGCCACCGTGGTCACGGTGGACGACACCCCGACCAGCGCCTTGTAGGCGATCGGTGACTGCTTGTCGATATGCACGTGCTGGGTTTCCACGCGTCGATCGTACGCAGCGGGGGTGGCGACCCCAGACGCTGACGGGCTACGTGACAAGCCGAAGGCGTCGACGGATTCGCCGGCCAGAACGCTCGAACGTTGTCAGCAGGCGACGCGACTGAAGAACGCGCCGGCGACGAGGCCGATGATGATGGCCAGGGTGGTTTGTCCGTAAGCGGCGGCCACGACGATGCCGACGATCGCGGCGATGCCGATCACAAGCAAAAGAAAGCCCCAGAACCAACGGATGTCGATCAGCGATCCAGCGGCACGCGGCGGATGCACCTTTGACTGAACCACCGCCCCTTTGTGCACTCTAACCATGGGCCACCCCTTGACTGTGACAGCGGACACAAATCTACCGCGTTTGTGAGGGAAATCACAGCCCTTGAGCGGGACGCTCGCTCGCGCGTCAGGACAGCGCGCTGCCCCTACGCCACTGCTCCCACGGCACGCTCCAGTCCGTTTTGCGACAGCTGCAACGGCTTGCCGCCGGTGTTGCGGATCTCGACGACGTCGCCGGGCAGCGAGAAGTCAGCCTGTGTAGCGACCGAACCTCAGGCTACGTGGTGCTACAGTTGCTACATGAAGGCAAAGGATTCCTTCACGTATGACATCGCAGAGCGTGCCGACCATCTCGAGGTCCGCGGCGTCAGCGGTCGCGACATCGTCGAGGCGCTGAATCTCTTCGACAAGGTCCGCACCGTGCAGGCGGACCACGCCGCGACAAATCGTCACGACCTGGTGCACGCGTTGATGGCCGGCAATGTGCCGCTGACCCCGCCCGCGACCGTGGCTCAGGCGCAGCGGCTCGCCACCCACCGTGACGCGCTGCTGGCCACGCCGGTTCTCACGCACCGATCGCTGCGCGAGCTGCGGGGTGACGCACGTGAGTCCAGCACCCGCACTTGGCTGTCGCGGCGCAGAGACGCTCGCGCGCTGTTCACCATCAGCCACAACGGCCGAACTCTCATTCCGGCATTCCAGCTCGACGACAACGGCGAGCCGCGGCCCGAGCTACAACCGATTCTGGACGCGCTCATCGATGCCGGGGTGCAGGGCTGGCCGCTGTGGACGTGGCTGACGTCGCCGACGAACCTGCTTTCCGGCGAGACGCCCGAGCGGCTGGCCCGGACCGCGCCGCAGCGGGTCTTGCGCGCCGCCAAGCGTTTCGCGACCGCGACCGCCGCCTGACTCAGGCTTGTGGACGCCGCCTTCCCGCCGCAAGACCTAGAGTGCCCCGACCCCGACGGTTGCCCGGTGGTGGCCACGCTTCCGCGGCTGCGGTCCGTCTCGTTGCGAGTGGCCACCGTCTGGTACCGCGTGTACGACGCGATGTGGGGCTACGACGAGCACAACCCCGGCTACGGCGATGCCCGCTTCTCGCCCATCGACGATCCCACTACCGGCTTGCGCTTGCCGAGCATGTATCTGGCCGCCACGCCAACTGCGGCCCTGCTGGAAACGGTCTTCCGTGATGTGCACCACGGCGCGTCACGCATCGTCTACGAGCGCGACCTGCGCGGCAAGCTGCTCGCGTACGTCCGCGTCCCCGCGGTCGCTGTACTCGCCGACCTGCGGAACCCCGAACTCACGCGGCTCGGCCTCCGCCGCGAGCAGGTTGCTTCGTCATCCGCTGAGCACTATCCGTGCACCCGCCGGCTGGTGATCGCCGCGCTACGTCAGCCGCACGGCAAACGCGCACTGCACGGCTTGATCTGGCACTCCCGACAGAGCGAACTCGCCGGGCAGGGGCCGGTGGAAGTCGTCGCGTTGTTCGGCGAGCCGCGTTATGGCCCTGGCCGAGGCAGCTGGACGCTGTTCGGTCCCGGGGCCTCGTCGCTCTACGACGGCGCCGGGCGACTGACGGTCGAGGAGATCGCCGAGGACCTCGGCGCGGTAATCGAACTCGAGACGTAGGCCAAGCCGCGGGACGCCGCGCCGCTGGCCCCAGTCGTCAAAGTGCCCGGCTGCGAGCGACAAAGTCGCTGACGGTGTTACGGGTGTGACGATGTCGCTCGTGGGTCGGCGAGTTCGCCACCGACGTCGCCGAGGCCACCAACCGGGCAACCACCCGCGACCGTGGGCCCGTCCGGCGCCTGATCGGTGACGAGGGCAAGAATGTGCTGCTGGAGACCTACGCCAACCGGGTCGCCGAGGCGGTGGAGTCGGAGCTGGGGCAGGTGGACCCGTCGGCAGGCCGGCCGTTGTTCCTGTTCGCGACCGACCCGCTGCTCGACCTCTACCGCGGCATCCACCACAAGCGCCAGGTGGTTGTCATACCGGGTGCGCCCGACGAGCTACGGCCTGATCAAATCGACAGCGCCCTCCGCGAATCGCTGTCAGCACTGAACGCGCAGCGCAACAACGAGCTCGTCGCCGAGATCGGCAACGACGTCAGTCGGGGGCTGGTGGCCACCGACGTCACCGACACCGCGCCCGCGCCGTGGTCGCCGGGGCGGTGTCGACTCTGGTGTACGACTTCACCGTTGACGTCCTCGGTCACCTCGACGGCACGACCGGCGAGGCGCTCGGTGGCGCTGATGAAGCCAGACCTTTCGGTCGGCAAAAGAGGTCGCCCCGCCGTTTCGAGTTTGCAGTCGGGTAGGTGGCGGTGCAACCGCCGGTGTCAGGCGATTGCCCAGTTTGAGCCGGTGTGGTCGAGGCCCAGGGTGATCAGTCGGCGCAGGTTGAGCGCGGCCGCGCGGTGGTGTAGCCATTGACTGTTTTTGGTGACACCGCGGTATCTGACTCGACGGTTGCCGCGGGTCAGCCAGGCGATGGAGCGTTCAACCATCGGCCGATGCTGTCGGTAAACCGTTTGGAATTCCGGTGTTTCGGCTTGCCGACGGGCGGCGAACAGGACGGAGTCGTGCTTGTGCAGGGTAAGTTTGCGGCCCCTGTGTGAACTGGTGCAGCGGGCCCGTAGCGGGCAGTCGCGGCAGCGGATCCCAAAGGCGGCTCCACGTGCTCGGGTAATAGACACCGTGTGCCCGGCAGGGCAGCGCACCTGCCCGGCTGCCTCGTCGACGACGAAGTCATCGCCGGTGAACCCGCCCTCGACAACGGTGCGCAACGGAGCGGGTTTGACCACCACCGAATACCCGGCATCAGCCGTGCGTGCACGAGCACGCCTGCACCCGATGCCGATTTCTGCGCGTCGATCCGGCCCAGCTCGGGCGCATCGAAGAGATGACCGAGAACGCCGAGCAGCGCCTTGTTGAGGCCCAGGACAAAGGGGGGCTAGGGGAGGTCGCCGCCCTCGAGGAGAGCCTGAAGCACCTACGTACACGACAAGCCGAAGCACAGCGCCGGCTTGGCGAGAGCACGAACCCCTTCGCGACCGAGACGGCACAATGAGCCGGTGAAGGTACCCGTCATGCCGCCGGTCTCACCGATGCTGGCCAAATCAGTGGCGTCGATCCCACCCGAAGCGTCCTACGAGCCGAAGTGGGATGGCTTCAGGTCCATATGCTTCCGCGACCGCGACGAAGTCGAGCTCGGCAGCCGCAACGAGAGGCCGATGACCCGATATTTCCCCGAACTGGTCGCAGCAATCAAAGCCGAGCTGCCAGAGCGTTGCGTGATCGACGGCGAGATCATCATCGCCACCGACCGCGGCCTGGACTTCGAGGCGCTACAACAGCGCATCCACCCGGCCGACTCGCGGGTGCGGCTGCTCGCCGAACAGACACCGGCGTCCTTCATCGCGTTCGACTTGCTCGCCCTCGGCGAGGATGACTACACCAGGCGGCCATTCCAGGAGCGCCGCGCCACTCTCGTCGATGCGTTGGCCGACTCAGGTCCGTCAATTCACGTCACGCCAGCGACTACCGACCTGACGACCGCACAACGCTGGTTCGACGAATTCGAAGGAGCCGGCCTCGACGGAATCATCGCCAAACCACTGACGATCACCTATCAGCCGGACAAACGCGTCATGTTCAAGATCAAGCACGAACGCACCGCCGACTGCGTGGTCGCCGGCTACCGGGTACACAAGTCCGACGACGGCGCGATCGGCTCGCTGCTGCTCGGGCTCTATAAGGACGATGGCACACTCGCATCGGTCGGCGTCATCGGCGCCTTCCCAATGGCCGAACGGCGGCGCCTATTCACCGAGTTGCAGCCGCTCGTCACGAGCTCCGACGGCCACCCCTGGGACTGGGCCGCCCACGAAGCAGGCCAACGCACGCCACGCAAGAACGAAGGCTCACGATGGAATTCCGGCAAGGACCTCTCGTTCGTACCGCTGAGACCTGAACGCGTGGTTGAGGTTCGTTACGACTACATGGAAGGCGAACGTTTCCGCCACACAGCGCAATTCAAGCGTTGGCGCCCCGACCGCGACCCACACTCCTGCACTTACACCCAGCTCGAGCGCCCACTCAACTTCAGCCTTAGCGACATCGTTCCCGGCCTGCGTAGGTAACGCCTGACAGCACGCCACGGCTGATAGCAAGTTTGCGCGGGAGTGATCTTCTGGTGAATCGGCTGCGGACAGGGCTTAGGGGTTTTAGTGTCTCCTCGGCCACTGACCGGGCACCTTGACGTGCTTACTCGAAACCCGCCCGGCGGTGGCGGTTGGTGTCGCTCGGCTGACTCGGGCCACCC
>JAOPWF010000435.1 GCA_025965815.1 Mycobacterium sp. | reverse complement strand
GGCGCGGTGTCGCGGGCCGGCGACCTGGTCACCTGGTGGACCGGCGACAGCGTCATGGTTTTCGACGCCAATCAGCTGCGGTACAAGTACACCGTCGCGGCGGCGGGCCCGGTGGTTCCGCTGGGTCCCGCCACGCTGATGGCGGGTCGGCTGCTCATCCCGGTCAGCAGGGGAATCGGCGTCTACGACCCTGCGACCGGCACCAACGAGCGCTACATCCCGCTGAACAGGCCCCCAGGACCCGGCCTGGTGGTTCCGGCGGTGGCGGGCTCGACACTGCTTGAACAGCGCGGTGACACCGTGGTCGCGCTCATTGGTAAATAGACCGCCGAGCTGGACGCCCTAGACGTCCGGGGCGAAGGTCGGCAGTGCCTTGCCGGACTTCCAGTGCTTGAGCAGCCCGGTGGCCAGCTCCCGGTAGGCGACGGATCCCTTGTTCTTACGGCTGGCCAACACCGACGAACCCGACGCGCTGGCCTCGGCGAAGCGCACCGTGCGGGGGATCGGCGGCGACAGCACGGGCAGGTCGTAGCGGTCGGCGACGTCGAGCACGACATCGCGGCTGTGCGTGGTCCTGGAGTCGTACAACGTCGGCAGGGCGCCCAGCAGCGTCAGGTTGGCGTTGGTGATCTGCTGGACATCGGTGACCGTGCGCAGGAACTGCCCCACCCCACGATGTGCCAGCGTCTCGCACTGCAACGGCACGATCACGTCGTCCGCTGCGGTCAACCCGTTGAGTGTGAGCACTCCCAGTGACGGCGGGCAGTCGATGATCACCACATCGAAAGGATCAGTAGTCCTCAATTTCGCCAACGCCCGCTTGAGCGCGTACTCGCGGCCGGCGCGCATCAGCAGCATGGCCTCGGCGCCCGCCAGGTCGATGTTGGCGGGCAGCAGCGTCATCCCCTCCGACGTCGTCACCAGCGCGGTGGCCGGCTCGACGTCGCCAAGGAGCACCTCGTGCACCGAGACCGTCAGCTTGTCGGGATCCTGACCCAGCGAGAAAGTCAGACAACCCTGTGGGTCGAGGTCGACGAGCAGCACCCGCCGACCCTCCTCCACCATCGCCGCCCCCAACGACGCGACGGTCGTCGTCTTTGCGACGCCGCCTTTCTGGTTGGCCACCGCCAGTACTCGGGTCACGGTGTTCATCCTTGCACTGCGGTTCCCCTCGGGTAGGGCGACGCGACCTACGGCCGTACGGCACAATCGGCACGATGAGCGTCGAGAAGCATCGACTGGTGCTGCTCCGTCACGGCGAGACCGAATGGTCCAAGTCTGGGCGGCACACCGGTCGCACCGAACTCGACCTCACCGAGACGGGACGCGAACAGGCCAAAGTCACCGGCGAGACGCTGGCCGGGCTCCAGCTCGACAATCCGGTGGTGATCAGCAGCCCGCGCAAGCGCGCGTTGGTGACCGCCGAATTGGCCGGGCTGCGAGTCGACGAGGTCTCCCCGCTGCTGGCCGAATGGGACTACGGCGACTACGAGGGCCTCACCACGCCGGAAATCCGGCAGAAGGTGCCCGACTGGACTGTGTGGACGCACGGCTGCCCGGGCGGCGAGAGTGTTCAGCAGGTCAGCGACCGGGCCGACCGCGCGGTGGCGATGGCGCTGGAAACCATGGAATCCCGTGACGTCCTGTTCGTCGGTCACGGCCACTTCTCCCGCGCGGTGATCACCCGGTGGCTCGAGCTGCCGCTGCAGAACGGCATCCGGTTCGCGATGGTCGCCGCGTCCATCGCGGTGTGCGGGTTCGAGCACGGAGTGCGCCAGCTCGGTGCGCTGGGGCTGACCGGGTACCCGCACCCGGTCACGCCGGCGTGACCGACGAGCCGTCGTTCGTCCTGGCCGGTCCCGCCGGGGTGGTCGTCGCCGACGGCATGCACACGGCGTACCCGACGGTGGCCGGAGCGAGAGCCGCGCTGCGGTCCGGTGAGACACCGATTGTGCTGGGCGCCTTGCCGTTCGACGTCGCCGCGCCGGCCGCACTGATGCGTCCGCGCGCGGTGCAGTTCATCGACGCGTTGCCGGGCTGGCCGGTCCGCGCGTTGCCGGCCGTCCGTGTCGCACAGACGCTGCCTCCGCCCGACGAGCACCGGGCACGTATCCGCCGGGCGTTGGGACGGCTCACCGATCCCGACAGCGGCCTGCACAAGGTGGTGCTGGCCCGCGCCCTGCGGTTGGTGGCCGATGGCCCGTTGGATGCGCGAACGATCCTGACCCGGCTCGTCGCCGACGACCCAGGGGCTAACGCCTACCTGGCGGACCTGACGCCGGCCGGTGACGGCTACGCGGGCGCCGCGCTGCTGGGTGCCAGCCCCGAATTACTGGTGGGCCGCCGTGGCGATCAGGTCAGCTGCCGGCCCTTCGCGGGTTCGGCCCCGCGGTTTTCCGATCCGGAGGCCGACGCCGCCAGCGGCGCCGCACTGGCCGAGTCGGCGAAGAACCGCCACGAGCACGCACTGGTGATCGACGCGATGCGCAAGGCGCTGGACCCATTCTGTGTCGACCTCCAAGTGGCACCAACGCCGCAGCTGAGCAGGACCGCCGCGCTGTGGCACCTCAGTACGCCGATCACCGGCCGGCTGCGCGAGGCATCGACCACGGCAATGGATCTTGCCCTTGCACTGCATCCAACGCCGGCGGTCGGCGGTGTCCCGAGCGATACCGCCGCGGTGCTGATCGGTGAACTTGAAGGCGACCGCGGCTTCTACGCCGGCGCGGTCGGCTGGTGCAACGCC
>JAOPWF010000385.1 GCA_025965815.1 Mycobacterium sp. | reverse complement strand
ATCGCGGTCGGCGTCACGTCGAGCACCAGGCCTCCCACAACGGTTCCCACGACGGACCCGGCCGCCATCGCGACGACGAAGTAGCCGTTCGCGCGGAGCACACTGAAGCTCTTGTCGCGGCTGTAGCGGGCGAATGCGACCAGCATCGTCGGGAGTGACACCGCCAGCGCCACGCTGCCGGCGATCTTGATGTCTACGGCGTACAGCATCACGATCGTCGGGATGAGAAGCTCGCCGCCGGCCACCCCTATGAGCGCCGCGACAACGCCGATACCGAATCCTGCGATCATAGCTGCAGTGGCGCGGGTCAGCGGCACCGCTTGCAGTGCTCCGAGATGCCCGAAGTGACTGAGTGACAGTGCCATTGCGATGAGTACCAGGAGGACCGCCAACGTCTTGTACAACGGTGCCGAACGCATCTTGTCGCCCAGCTGGCCCCGGCCCATGCGCCGAGCAGGCTGCCGATGAGGAGATCGGCGACGATTGGCCAGTGCGGGGTCAGCTCGTTGTATTGGACCGAGGTAAGGCGGACGGGCAGCGCAGTGATGACCACGATCAGGCTCATCGCCTTGTTGAGGATGACCGCCTGTAGTGCGAGGAAGCCGAACAGCCCGATTAATAGTGGCAGCCGGAACTCGGCACCCCCGAGCCCGATCATCCCCCCGAGTACACCGACGACTGATCCCGCCGCAAACGCCGCAGGCAACGAACGGCTCAGTCGGCTGATTCGACCTGCGGGCGGCTGTCCCACCCCGGCAGCGTGATCCGGCACATCGCTGCTCACGGCGTCACCCTACGGCGAGCGCCGGATCACCGTCTTCAGGTCGACTGTCGGGGTCGTGCTAGTTGGTCGGCGAGATCGGCGACGCGGGCGGCGATGTCATCGCGCACCAGTCGCATGCGCTTGATGCCGTCGATCCCCCGCTCGGAGGGTTCGTCGATGTCCCAGTTCTCGAACTTGGTACCGGGGACGGGGTCGACACGGGCTTCACGCCCGAGTGTGACCACCACATCAACGTTGCGGATCAGCTGCGGATCAACGAGTTTGGGTGTCTCACTGGTGATGTCGACTCCCACCTCGCGCGGTGCGTCAGCCGATAGCCCATTCACAGTGGTACCCGGTGTGGTTCGGGCGGAGTACACGTCCACCGTATCGCCGGCGATCTTGCGCATCAGGCCGGCCGCCATCTGCGACTTTCCGGCGTTTTTCACCATACAAACAACACCGAGGGCTTCGCTGCACCGCTCATCAACTCGCCCTACGCGATCGGGGTGATGTTCAGTTCGGTGAGCAGGCGGCGCACCCGTTCTTCGATGTCATCGCGGATCGGGCGGACAGCGTGGACGGATTGGCCGGCGGGGTCGGGCAGTAGCCATTCCTCGTAGCGGTGACCAGGAAACACCGGGCAGGCGTCACCGCAGCCCATGGTGATGACGACGTCGGAGGCCTGGACGATCTCGTCGGTCCAGGGTTTGGGGAACTCGCGCGTGATGTCGATCCCGACGTCGGCCATCGCCTCGATGGCCGCCGGGTTGATTTCGCTGCCTGGCTCGGATCCGCCGGACCAGGCCACGGCTTGGTCGCCGGCGAGGTGGTTGAAGAACCCGAGCGCCATCTGGGAGCGGCCGGCGTTGTGCGTGCACAGAAACAGCACGGTCGGTTTGGTGTCGGTGATCTTTCGTTCGACGCGGGCCAGGGCGGTTAGACGTTGGCGGGCCCACCGTTCGGCAAGCAAGGGCAGGAAGTTGGGAACGGTTGCCCGCCCGGCGAACTGGTCGAAGGAAGAGTGTAGGAACCGTTCGATCGTCGCCAAGCTGAACGCGTCGGCGAACTCCCTCTGCAGCCGGGTGGCGGCTGTCTTCAGAGCGTGCTGCTGATCTATTGAGAGGTCACGGCGGACGTGGGCTGCAACGGAGGCGGAGCTGTCGGTCATGGGGTAGTCCGATCAGTCGGCGTGGAGACGTTGGTGCTGGAGCGGTGAGTGAAGCGACGGCGGAGTGCAAGTGAGACGTAGACCAGCGCGACAAGCACCGGCACTTCGATGAGGGGACCCACCACGCCGGCGAGTGCCTGCCCGGATGTGGCGCCGTAGGTCGCGATGGCCACGGCGATGGCGAGTTCGAAGTTGTTGCCCGCGGCGGTGAACGCCAAGGTGGTGGTGCGCTCATAGCCCAGACCCAGGGCAGCGCCCAGCAGATGGCCGCCGCCCCACATGATCGCGCAATACGCCAGCAGCGGAAGCGCGATCCGGACCACGTCCAACGGCCGGCTGGTGATCTGAACACCTTGCAGCGCAAAGAGAATGACGATAGTGAACAGCAGACCGTAGAGCGCCCACGGCCCCACCCTCGGCAGGAAGGTGCTCTCATACCAGTCTCGGCCCCTGGCCTTCTCGCCCAACCGCCGGGACAGATAGCCTGCCAGCAGCGGAATACCGAGAAAGATGATCACCGACTTGGCGATCTGCCACGGTGATGTCGCGATGGTGGTCTGTTCCAGCCCCAGCCAGCCTGGCAGCACCGAGAGATAGAACCAGCCGAGCACGGCGAACATCACGACCTGGAATATCGAGTTCAGTGCGACCAGGACCGCGGCGGCTTCCCGGTCACCGCATGCCAGGTCGTTCCAGATGATCACCATCGCTATGCAGCGCGCTAGGCCCACGATGATCAGCCCGGTGCGATATTCAGGCAGGTCCGGCAGCAGCAGCCAGGCAAGCGCGAACATCAAGGCCGGACCCAACACCCAGTTCAGTACCAGCGAGCTGATCAGTAGCTTGCGGTCACCGGTGACGGTGTCGAGCCGGTCGTAGCGAACCTTGGCCAACACCGGATACATCATGATCAGCAGCCCGAGCGCAATCGGCAGGGAGATGCCGTCGATCTGCACCTTGTCGAGTGCGGTGTTCAGCCCACCAATGAGCCGGCCCAGCAGCAGCCCAGCCGCCATCGCGATACCGATCCAGACCGGAAGAAACCGGTCCAGCGTCGAAAGCTTCTCCACGACCGCCGGATGACTGTCCGTTTCGGTCACGTTGGTCATGCGGGTGCCCCCGCCACTGTCTCGGCATCGGGGCCGACGCTCAGAAGCGACGACAGATTTCTGAGCGCCTCGGGACGAACCGAGTAGTACACCCACGATGCGCGCCGCTCGGAGGCCAGCAACCCGGCATCACGCAGCACTTTTAGGTGATGCGAGATGGTGGGCTGGCTCAGCTCAATTCCGACCGAGAGGTCGCAGACGCAGGCCTCTCCGCCGGAGTGGCTGGCCACGACACTGAGCAGCCGCAACCGCACCGGCTCCGAGAGAGCTTTGAGCTTGATCGCCAGCTCGGCGGCGGCCGCCTCCGAGAGCGGTTCCCGCACCAGCGGGGCGAACTCGCATCCCGACACATCGGTCAACCTCAACTCCGACTTAGACATACGTCGATATTGAACGATATCTAATCAGCGCGCAAGCGAAAACCCGGTGAATCCATCCAGCACCCAGGCTGCTCGGAGTCGTGCTCCTTCTGTTCAGCAGCAGTGTTCGCCGCGCCAGGCTTCGCGACCTTCCCTGACCGCCACTACGGCGATCACCAGGGCAACGATCGGGTCCGCCCATGACCAGCCGAACAGCGAGTTGAGAAGTAGCCCGATCAGCAGGACGCCGGACAGGTAGGTGCAGAGCAGGGTCTGCTTGGAGTCGGCCACCGCGCTGGCCGAGCCGAGTTCCCGGCCAGCACGGCGCTGCGCGTAGGACAGGAAGGGCATCACCACGAGCGACACCGCGGCGAGCACGATGCCTACCGTTGAGTGCTGAGCAGATTCAGCACCGCTCAGCGAGCGGGCCGATTCGATGGTGACATAGGCGGCTAACGCAAAAAACGACACCGCGATCACTCTTAATGCGCTCCGTTCGCGGGCTTCCGGGTCGGTTCCGGAAAACTGCCAGGCCACTGCGGCAGCGGAGACGACCTCGATGACCGAGTCGAGACCGAACCCGATCAATGCGGTCGAGGAAGCGACCGTTCCGGCGGAGATCGCGATGATGGCCTCGACGATGTTGTAGGTGATGGTGGCGGCCACCAGTAGCCGGACCCGGCGGGACACCGCTCGGCGAGTGGCGGCGACCGCGGAGGCAATGTCATCGGTCATGGGCCCGCCTCCACTGGTGCCGAGGCCGAATCGGTGTCGTCAAGGCAGGGCTGCGTGGTGTCCACGGCGAGAACGACTTTCACCAGCTCGTTCAACGCGCCGGCCAGGTGTGGGTCGGCCAGCGCGTAACGGACCTGGCGGCCCGCGTAGGTCGCGACGACGAGACCGCAGCCACGTAGGCAGGACAAGTGGTTCGACACGTTGGAGCGGGTCAGCCCGAGATGGGTGGCGAGCTGGCCGGGGTAGTTCACCCCGTCCAGCATCGCCACCAAGATCCGGCAGCGGGTCGGATCGGCCAGCGCCCGCCCGAACCGGGCCAGCGCAGACTCGCGGGTTTCACACGTCAGCATATCGGCAACAATACAGCTGCGACTGACGCATGCCCGCCGACCGGTCGCTCTTCGCGGTCAGCAGCAGGACGTTTCGGGGGCCGCTTTCTGCCCGCCACCAGCGTGCCCGCCACAGCAGACACCACCTTCGGCCTCGGACTCGAGATGCTGTGGGCTCGTGCCGAAGGCATCGCTGTCGGCGAGCACGGTATAGACCTCCCACTTCTCCCCCGCCGGTCCGGTCACCCAGACCTTGTCCTGGGTGGCGAAGCAACAGGTTGTGCCGATCTCTTCGTCGGTGAACAGACCCTCGCCGGTGAGCCGGGCGATCTCGCGGTGCACCGTCTCGCTGGATTCGACCTCCACGCCGAGGTGGTTGATCGTGCCGCCGTTGCCGGGGTTCTCGAGCAGGACCAGCTTCAGCGGCGGGTCGGCGATCGCGAAGTTCGCGTAACCCTCCTTGAGCTTGGCCGGCTTTGTGTCGAAGAGCTTGGAGTAGAACGTGACCGCCTCGTCGAGATCGTCGACGTTGAGGGCGAGTTGCATGCGGGACATGGGTGGACCTCCAGACCTGTGAGACATATATCGAAGTAGTGCACTTGAGGATGGCGACCTCTTTGACATATGTCAATGCAGTGGGCAGACTTTCTTCATGCCGAAGACGTTGCCGCTGGTCGACATGTCCGCACCGGTGTGCTGCCCTCCGGTGGCGGCCGGCCCGGTCAGTGACGACGCTGCCCTGGAGGTGGCGTTGCGGCTCAAGGCCCTGGCCGACCCGGCCCGCGTCAAGCTGATGTCGCTGCTGCTCAGTGCCAGCGCGGGCGAGGAATGCAGCAGCGACCTCGCGACGGCCGTGGACCTGAGCGAGTCGACGGTCAGCCACCACCTCAGTCAACTACGCAAGGCCGGACTTGTGGAGTCCGAACGCCGCGGCATGAACGTCTATCACCGGGCCCGTCGCGACGCGCTCGGTGCGCTCTGCATTGTGATCGACCCGAACTGCTGCACCTAGAACGGCGACGATTCGTCGTCGGCGGCCACGCCTACCGCCAAGGATTTGACACCAGTAAAGTTTGGGGCATGGACAACATCAGGGGCAAGACGATCGCCATCACCGGGGCTGCGCGGGGCATCGGGCACGCCACCGCCAAGGCACTGCTGGCCCGGGGTGCGCGGGTGGTCATCGGGGACCGCGACGTGGCTGTTCTCGAGTCGGCGGTCGCGGGGCTGAGCAGACTGGGCATGGTCTCGGGGCATCCGCTCGACGTCACCGATCGGGAGTCGTTCGCGACCTTCCTCGACAAGGCCCGCACCGACGGTGACGGCCACATCGACGTGCTGATCAACAACGCCGGAGTAATGCCGATCGGTCCGTTCCTCGAGCAGTCCGAGCAGTCGATCCGATCGTCGATAGAAGTCAACTTCTACGGGGTGCTCACCGGCTGCCAGTTGGCGCTGCCGGAAATGATGACGCGCCGTGGTGGCCACATCATCAACATCGCCTCACTGTCGGGGTTGATCCCCGTTCCCGGACAGGTGGTCTATGTCGGGTCGAAGTTCGCCGTGGTGGGCCTGTCCGCCGCGCTGGCAGACGAGGTTGCGCCGCACGGCGTCGAGGTGTCTGTGGTGATGCCGCCATTCACAAACACCGACCTCATCGCGGGCACCAAGTCCGGCGGCGCGATCAAACCCGTTGAGCCCGAAGAGATCGCCGCAGCGATCGTCAAGACGCTCGACAAGCCGAAGACCCACGTGTCCGTGCCGGCCGCGCTGCGCTTCACAGCACAGGCCGCGCAGATGCTCGGTCCGCGCGGACGGCGTTGGCTGAACAAGCGCCTGGGACTCGACCGGGTGTTCCTGGATTTCGACACCAACGCCCGTAAGAGCTACGAGGACCGCGCGCAGACCGCGCTGGGCGTCGTGGAGTCACCCGGCAAGGAGTCGCTGAACTAGTACTGCACTTCGGGATCCGACCAGCCGGCACGCATGATGGCGGCCAACTCCGCCCGCGATGAGGCGCCCACGCGCTGGCATGCCCGGTACAGGTGACCTTCCACGGTGCGTACCGAAGTCACCAGCCGGTCGGCGATCTCCCGGTTCGACAGACCGGCGGCAACGAGTTCAGCGACCTCACGCTGGCGACCGGTCAGTGGCGTCGGGGCCGCCGGGGTACGCATCGCCGGTGTGCACAGTCCGCCGCATTCCTGGGCCAGCTGCTGGGCCAGCGCCCCGGCATACAGCCCGCGGCTGCGCATCTG
The DNA here is from genome assembly GCA_025965815.1 of Mycobacterium sp. Taxonomy (GTDB): domain Bacteria; phylum Actinomycetota; class Actinomycetes; order Mycobacteriales; family Mycobacteriaceae; genus Mycobacterium. Next base: position 4,566 of record JAOPWF010000385.1, on the reverse strand, counting down.
CCCGCTGGTGAACACCACGGCCGCCTGGGCCGCGGCATCCGCGGCGGCGGCGCGGTCACCGATCGACTTGTACGCCTCCGACGCCGCCAGCAGACCGTCGCCGTTGCCGGCCGCGAACGACTTCGCATGCGCGGCAACGGCATCGGCCAGGGGCGACGACAGCGAGGCCGCCAACTCGCCGGCCCGAGCGGCCACTGAGGCCTCCCCCCACTGCACCGCCGCCTGCAGGCAGGCGAGCTCGTGGGTCAGTTGGCCGCGGTCGCGGGCGACCCTGGCTTCCTTCAGCGCAACGCCGATCGCCTCGCTCAGCGAACCGGCCGCGGCCAGCGTCCAGCCGGTCGCCAGGGCCAGGCCGGTCTGCATGTACAGCGAGTCCGGCGGCACGCTGTGCCGTGCCTCCGCCAGCGCCGCGGCCGCCTCCTGCGCCTGGCCGAGCTTCGCGTGCGCCTCGGCCAACCCGAAACAGCAGGCCGGCCGCAGACCCGTTGTCACGGCGTGATTCTCGGCTCCGGCCAATGCCTCGTGCAGCAGCTTTACCGCACTGCGGAGGTCACCGCGCATCAGGTCGGCGTTGCCCAGCAGCGACACCAGGTTGGCATACGCCAGGCCCGGCGCGTCTTTGGCGCTGTCCGCCAGTCGCCGTGCGACCTTCTGGCATTCTTCGATTCCGCCGGTGAGCCTGCTCGCGCGCGCGTAGACGCCGCCGAACCAGAACCGCATGTGCGATGTCTGATAGGAGCTCTTGGCACGCCTCAGCGCCACATCGGCGACCGGACCGATGCCGTCGACGTCGCCGAGCGCGCCCGAGGCCATCACCAGCGCCACCGAGGCCATCATCGCGTGAAGGTCCGACAGCGTGTCGGATTGCAGTGCCGTCCTAGCCTTCTCGGCCGCGCTCGCACACCGGGCCGACACCGCGTCGACACACGCCTCGAGGGCAGTGCGCGCGGCGGCTTGTGCGGGCGACTCCGGGGCCTGGGCCAGATCTTCCAGGATGGCGGCCGCTTCCGACGGTCGGCCGAGCATCCAGATCAGGTTCGCGGCCCGGATCGTCGCCCACATATGACGGTCGCCGTCGTCGCCCAGGCTGATCGTGCGCAGGAACTCGTCGGCCTTCTCACCGCGACCGAGCAGGATCATGTTCATCGCGCGGATCGTCGCAGCCTCGCTCACACCGCATTCCGCGGCCGCGGTGGCGAATCGGTCCGCCAGTTCGAGGTCGAGCAGGGTCATCGAATACCGGGCGGCATCCATGTACAGCGGCGGATCGGGTTCCAGGTTGGAGTCGAGCGTGAGCAGCGCCCGGCGTACTGTCGCCTGCATGTCGAGGTCCGCATCATCGCCCAGCCGCCGGGCAAGTGTCCCGCGGATGTTGGACAAGTAGATCTCGCCCGCAGTGGCGCGCCGGAGCTCGCCGAACAGCGGGTGCGCCAACCGCGCCCGCAGCGTGCCACCGGTACGTTCGACGGTCACCAGGTGCATCTGCTCGGCGATCTCGAGATCACGGCGACTGGCCAAGTCGCACAACACGTCCACGTCGAGTGGTTCGCACTGGGACAGGGTGTCCACCACCAACGCGAGTTCGGGCGAGAGCCTGCCCAGCTGCCTGCCGACCATGTCGCTGATGTTCTGCGTGACGGCGACATTGCCGTCCCACATCCACACCCCGGCCACCTGCCGTATCCGGCCCGCCGCGATCTGGTCCTTCAGCAACTGCCGGAGGAAAAGCGCGTTCCCGCCGGTGAGCTTCCAAAAACGTTGCGAGCTACGGGCATCCACCGGTCCACCGAGTGTGGTCTCGATCAGGCTGCGGGTGGCGTCCGCGGACAGCGGCTCCAGATCCAGCCGGGCGAGCAGTCCGTCCTTCCACAGTGCGGTGATGGCGTCCGGTTCGTCCTCACCGGTGCGCAACGTGACCACCAGGCGCGATTCGCGGGTCTGTGCCAGTTGGTGCACGACATGCGCGGAGAACCCGTCGAGCAGGTGGGCGTCGTCGATGCCGATCAGTAGCCGTCCCTGGCGCTGCTGTGCGACCAGTGAACTGATCACCCTGCGGACGGTGGGAACCGGGTCGGACACCACGCTGCCCGCCGACGCCATGAACGCTCCGAGGGGAAGAGGGCGCGCGGACTCGGTGCCGACAATCCAATTGGTCCGCGTCCCGGACGCCGCGGCATGACTCAGCAGTTCGCGGGCGAGCCGCGTTTTCCCCACGCCGGCAGCGCCCGCGATCAGCACGCCGGAGTACTTACCGCCGCTCAGCGAGCGGCGGAGAAAGTCCAATTCGCTGTCCCGCCCCGTCAGCGGATCGCCGCTGATCACGGGCCGACTATAACGTTGACGGCAAAGCGATGTCGGCTGATTGGACAGCGAGCTCTTGCAGGTAATTGCCTACGCAAGCACTTTCGGTTAACTCAGCGCGCGGTCCAGGTCGGCGATGAGGTCGTCGGTGCCCTCCAGGCCGACCGAGATCCGAACGACGCCGTCCCCCAGGCCGATCGCCGCGCGCCCCTCCGGGCCCATGGCGCGGTGGGTGGTGGTGGCCGGATGGGTGATGAGCGACTTGGCGTCACCGAGGTTGTTGGAGATGTCGATCAGCCGCAGTTTGTCGAGCACCTCGAACGCCCGTTGCTTGCCGCCGTCGTCGGGCGCTTCGAGTTCGAATGTGACGACGGTGCCGCCGCCGGTCATCTGCCGCTTTGCCAGGTCGTACTGCGGGTGCGACGCGAGATAGGGATAGCGCGTCCAGCGCACCGACGGATGCTCCTGGAGGAACTCGGCGATCTTGAGCGCCGATTCGGTGCTGTAGTCGACCCGAACCGCGAGCGTCTCCAGGCCCTTCAGCAGAGTCCAGGCATTGAATGCGCTGATCGCGGGCCCGGTATGCCGCATCAACTTCTGCACGGGGCCGTCGATGTACTCCTTGTCGCCCAGGATCGCACCACCCAGCACCCGGCCCTGCCCGTCGATGTGTTTGGTCCCGGAATACACCACGACATCGACGCCGAGCGGAAGGCCCTGTTGCAACAACGGGGTGGCAAACACGTTGTCCAGCACCACTTTTGCACCGGTGGCATGAGCCATTTCGCTGACGGCGGCGATGTCGACCAGCGACTGCATCGGATTCGACGGCGTCTCGAAGAAGACCGCTTGCGTGGGCTGTGACAGCGCCCGCTCCCACTGCGAGAGGTCCTCGCCGTCGACGAACACCGTCTCGACGCCCCACCGCGGCAGGATCTCGTTGCACACCACGAAGCACGATCCGAACAGGCTGCGCGCCGCCACGAGCCGGTCGCCCGCGCCCAGGAGTGCGCCCAGCGACGTGAACACCGCGGCCATGCCGGTGGCCGTCGCAAAGCACGCGGGTGCACCCTCGATCAGTCGCAGCCGCTCCTCGAATATCGAGATGGTCGGGTTGCCGTAGCGCGAATACACGTAGCGGTCTATGTCGCCGGTGAACGCCTTCTCCGCTTCGGCGGCGGTTTCATAGACATAACCCGAGGTGAGATACATCGCCTCGGAGGTCTCCTCGAAGCCGGACCGCAACAGGCCGCCACGCACCCCGATGGTGGCCTGGCTGACGCCCTCGGGGAGCTGGGCCGGGATTCGAACGGACGGGACCGACGGCTTGTCGCTCACGACTGCTTCCAGGGCAGCCCGATGGCCTTCCACCCGGTGCTGCCACGGTGACCCGACTCGTCGAGGTTGCCCTCGAAGCCGTCCAGAACGTTGTAGGACGGGGCGATGCCGGCGTCGGTGGCCGCCTCGGCCGCACCGATGGACCGGTTGCCGGAGCGACACAGGAAGACCACCGGCCGATCGCCGGGGGTGACGCCGGCGTCCACCAGTTCGTCGACGAACCGCACGTTGCGGCTGCCGTCCACGCCCGACCACTGCACGTACACCACATCGCGGCCGAGGCTCGAGAGGTCCGGCACGCCGACGAACCGCCATTCGGCGTTCGTGCGCACGTCCACCAACACTGCCTCCGGGTTGTCGCTGAGCAGCTTCCAGGCCTCTTCGGGCGAGATATCTCCTGCATAGCTCACAGGCGCGAGTCTCGCATATCTAGCTGGGTGCGGGCGAACAGACCTTCCACGATCCACCCTCGCGGGCAAACGTCATCGGGACGCCGGTCTTGGTGTCCGGCGCCTTGTCGAAGTGGTAGGTCACCGTCGCGGTCGCCCTGTCACCGCTGATGACCACGTCGGTGACGTCGTCGACGTACCGCGCGCCGCGCTTGCTCACCGAGTCTCGTTGACGAGCAAGGACATCCGGCTCGAAACCGTGCAGCGGGCCGCAGGTGTAGGCCTGGAGGTCCAGGTAATTGCCGCGCTGCAGTGCGTCATTCTGGCCGACCGCGGCCCGCCCGACCCGCTGCTGCTCGGTGAGCCCGTCCCCGCTCTTGTGGTTGAGCAGGGCAATTGCGGCCACGACGATCACAATGATCGCCAACGCCGCAAGAAACGGAGCGATGCTGGGCCGATCCTCATCGTCGGCGGGCGGCGGTACCGAATCGGGCTCAAGCGGCTGCGACACCCCGGCTACCAGAGCTTGCGCAACGCG
>JAOPWF010000367.1 GCA_025965815.1 Mycobacterium sp. | reverse complement strand
ACTTGTGATATCCGGGGAAAAAGGAGCCGTTGATGAGTACGCCGACACTGGACGAGGCCGCGAAGGTACTAGCCGATCCGACGGCGTACGCCGACGACTCCCGGCTCCATGCGGGGCTGAGCTACCTTCGCGCCCACGCACCGGTGGCCAGGGTCGACAATCCGCCGTACCGGCCGTTCTGGGCGGTCACCAAGCACGCCGACATCATGGACATCGAACGCGCCAACAACCTGTGGATCAGCGAACCGCGCCCGCTGCTCGCGACGGCCGAAGCCGACGACATGTTCAAGGCACAGCTGGAGGCCGGGATGGGGCTACGCACCCTGATCCACATGGATGATCCCCACCACCGGGTGGTGCGGGCGATCGGCGCGGACTGGTTCCGCCCCAAGGCAATGCGCGACCTGAAGGTGCGCGTCGACGATCTCGCGAAGCGCTATGTCGATCAGATGGCCACCGGCACCGAATGCGACTTCGTCACCGAGGTCGCGGTGAACTACCCGCTCTACGTCATCCTCTCGCTGCTCGGGCTGCCCGGATCGGACTTCCCCCGCATGCTCAAGCTCACGCAGGAGATGTTCGGCGGCGACGACACCGAGTTCCAGCGCGGCTCGTCACCCGAGGACATTCTCGCCGTGCTGGTCGACTTCTTCACCTACTTCGCCGCGCTCACCGCGTCACGCCGTGAGCATTCGACCGAGGACCTGGCATCGGCGATCGCCAATGCCCGCATCGACGGTGAATACCTGTCCGACGTCGACACCTCGTCCTACTACGTCATCATTGCCAGCGCCGGGCACGACACCACCAAAGATGCGATATCCGGCGGTCTGCTCGCCCTGATCGAGCACCCCGACGAGCGGGATCGGTTGCGGGCCAATCCCGAACTGATGCCGACCGCCGTCGAGGAGATGATCCGCTGGACCACCCCGGTCAAGGAGTTCATGCGTACCGCGACCGAGGACACGGTGGTTCGGGGGGTGCCGATCGCCGCCGGAGAGTCCGTTTACCTGGCGTACGTGTCCGGCAACCGGGACGAGGAGGTCTTCGACGATCCGTTCCGTTTCGACGTCGGGCGCAGCCCGAACAAGCACCTGGCATTCGGCTACGGCGTGCACTTCTGCCTCGGCGCGGCACTGGCGAGAATGGAGATCAACAGCCTGTTCACCGAGTTGATGCCCCGCGTGGAATCGATCGAGTTGGCCGGCGAGCCCGAACACAGCGCGACCACGTTCGTCGGTGGGCTCAAGCACCTGCCGATTCGGTACTCGCTGAAGTAGTTTCGGCCACCGGCGTCTTGCCGTACACCGCGAGGAATCCGTCTACCGCTGCGCGGGCGCACTCGCGATAGTCGAACGTGGCCACGGTGCTGATCCGGCCGAGCACGACCGGGCCGATCAACAACGAAAACGCCAGCGTGCGGTCGACGCCCGCCAGTTCCGCGGCGCCCTGTTCGCTGTCGAAGATCGCATCGAACGGTGCGGCGTACTGCTGGGCGATGCGTTCCCGCAGTGTGTTCACCTCGGGGCTGTCGGCGGCGTCACTGTGACGAGGACCTGGCAACTGTTCCATGTCCCGGCCGAGGGCGAGCCAGTACATGGCGGTGAGGGTGACCGGCGCTTCGGCGATGAACTCCGCCTGGGCCAGCACCAACGCGATCAATCGGTCCCGTAGCGACCCACTTTCCGGCGGCGTGGGAGCGGCGGGTATCAGGCTCTGAAAAGCCGCCGCCAGCAAGTCATTTCCGCTCGGGAAGTGACGATAGAGCGTAGCCCGGGCTACGTTGGCACCCCGGGTGACAGCGTCTATCGTCACCGCGCTCGGACCGCCCGAGCGCAACAGCGACGTCGCGGCGTCGAGCAAACGAGCCCGCGAACGCGCTGGTCGCGGGTCACCGCCCGTCATCGTTGACTCCCTCGTCAGTTAACGAGACTGTTGGTCTCGGTCCGAGACTGTTAGTCTCAAAAGTAGCCCGCCACCGAAGGAGGCGCCACAACCATGGTCGAAACGCTCTTCCGGCCTGACCAGGTTACCGATCCCACCCTCGCCGGCCTCTCAAAACGGGCCCGGCTCTGGACGCTGACCGTCGCCTGCATGGGCGTCTCATTGGTGATCACATCGATGGTGGCGTTGAACACCGCGCTGGGCGACATCGCGGTCTCGACGTTGGCCACCCAGTCCCAGCTCACCTGGATCGTCGACGGCTACACCCTGGTGTTGGCGTGTCTTCTGTTGCCCGCCGGCGCGATCGGCGACCGGTACGGCCGGCGCGGTGTCCTTCTCATCGGCCTGTCGATATTCGCGATCGCGTCGGTTGCCCCCGCAGTGTTCGACACCCCACTGCAGATCATCGTCGCCCGCGCTGCCGCCGGGGCTGGTGCCGCATTTGTCATGCCGGCCACGCTGTCGCTTTTGACGGCGGCGTACCCGAAGGAGGAACGGGCCAAGGCAGTCGGTATCTGGGCAGGCATCGCGGGGTCGAGCGCCGTCATCGGCATGATGGGATCCGGTGTCCTGCTGCTGCTCTGGTCGTGGCAGTCCATCTTCTGGGCCTTCGCCGGAGTCGGCCTGTTGCTCTTCATCCTGACCTGCACCGTCGCCGAATCGCGGGACCCCGAAGCCGCACCGCTGGACTGGCTCGGCGCGGCACTGATCGGAGCGGCGGTCGCGGTCTTCGTATACGGCGTCATCGAGGCGCCCGCCCGCGGCTGGAGCGACCCGGTGGTCTACGGCTGC
>JAOPWF010000366.1 GCA_025965815.1 Mycobacterium sp. | reverse complement strand
GGCGTTGCGGCCCGGTCCCCCATCGGTCACCAGCGTCGCCCGCCGGGCCCGGCCGAGGGTGAGCGCTGCGCTCTTGACCTCGGGTCCGGTAACTACGATCACGACGTCAAACGTCATCGCGTCTGTTCCTCCTCCACATCTACTATCGCCACATAGTAAATACTACTGGCCGATAGTACGCAAGGGGGATAGTAGAAATTCTTCAGGATTGCTACTATCGACCGATAGGAGGTTGAAGCATGGTCGAGGCACTGCCGATGACTGACGAGCAGGACCCGGACATCGAACGGGCGATGGCGCTGCTCGGCCCGTTGGAGGGGCGAGTGATGCGCGCCGTGTGGACCGGCGAGGTCAGCGAGACGTTCGTTGTACGCGACGTCCAGATCCTGATGCCCAAGCTCGCCTACACCACGGTGATGACCACCCTGCGACGGCTGGCCGACAAGCGCCTGCTGACCGCGAAGGCCGAGCCCGTCCGGCGCGCCCACGAGTACCGGGCCGCCGGCACCGCCGCCGATTATTTGGCGCGGGCCAGCCATGATGAAGCCGCACAGTTCGTCGCCCGCTACGGTGACGCGGCGCTGTCGGCCTTCGCCGCCCGGCTCGCCGACCTCACCCCCGAACAGCGCCGCCGCCTGGAGGACCTGGCCCAATGACCCACCTGCGGCCCTGGGCTGCTGCCCGACGACATCCCGTCGCGGTCGCAGTCGTGGTCGGTGTCATCGCGGTGCAGGTCACCTGGATGGTTGAGGCGGCGTGTCCACGGATGAGCATCACCGAATGCCTGGTCGCCGCGATCGTCCTTGTCGCCGGGGCCAGCATGCTGGCCATCGCGGTCCGCGCCGGGTGGCTGGCCGCGACCACGACTCGAGCACTGGCCGCACTCCCCCGCGCCCCGATGCCGGAGTCGCTGCGAGCCGCCGCGCGCCGCGCCGGCATCGCCCGGCTGCGCTGTCTGGCCGGAACTGACCGCACCGCGTTCTGCGCAGGAGTATTGCGCCCGTGTGTCTACGTCACCACCGCCACCGCGGAGGGGTTGAATACCAACGAGCTCGACGCCGTCTTGGCCCACGAAGCTGCCCATGCTCGCCGTCGAGACCCGCTGCGGCGCTTGCTCACCCGCGCCGCCGCCGACGTGGTGTTCTGGTTTCCGCTGCTGCGGTGGTGGCTACGCACGCACGTCGAAAACGCCGAAATCAACGCCGACAAGGCCGCAATCGAGCATGCCGGCCGTCAAGGTCTCGCCGCCGCGATGCTGGCCGCCGCAGCCCAACCGCCGGTGGCGGTACCGGCCATGGGTGGAGCGACGGAAACACGAATCGCCCACCTGCTGGGTGAGGATCTCCCGCAACGACACCCGCCGCGAAGTCTCGTAGTGCTCTCACTGCTGGGCGCGATCGGCGCGGTCTGGTTGGTGATGTGCCTCGGCCAGGGCGTCCTCGCCGCGATCGGCATCTGAACAGTAGCTCGCCACACCGGGACAGAGGAGAGCGCCGCCGGCAACAAATGACGTTCAGCCCACCGAACTCTCATCACCATGGCGGTGGTCATCGTCGTGGTGGTGTTCGTCTGCGGTGTCGGGGGAACCGCCCATCATGCGCAGCATGGGGATGCCGCCGGTGATCACGAACCGGGCCACCAGCACCGCCGCCATCACCAGGAACGCGATGTTCAGCCAGGTGGTGTAGTCCCAGGAAATTCCGGCCTCAAGCACCGTCGCGTCGCGTTGGGTGGGAACGAGACTGGCTGCGCCGAACAGCAGTTCGACCAGATACCCGGCGCAGACCATCGCGACGTAGAAGGTGCCCAGCAAGACGAACATCATCTTGATGCCGTAGTACTTGCGATAGATATTCAGGATCGGCAGGATCAGCAAGTCGGCGAAGATGAACGCGACGACCCCGCCGAAACTGATGCCGCCGTTCCATAGCACCGCGGCCAGGGGCACATTGCCGATCGAGCAGACGAAGGACACGATCGCCACGACGGGCCCGATGATCGGCCCCCACAGCACCGAGAGCGTTGGGTGGTCGGTGATGAAGAAGCTCCGCCAGAACGACTCCGGTATCCATGCCGCGATGGCGCCGGCGATCAACAGCCCAAGGACAAGGTCACGCAGGATCGCCGCCCACTCCATGACAAACACGTGCGACACCGCGGTGAAGCCCCGCCGGGAACCGATCCGCCGCCAAAACGATCCCTCGCCTTGCACGGACATGTCCATCGCGGCGTGGCCTTCCATCGACCCGGCGATCCCGCGTTCGGCCTGTTGACGGGCGGCGTCGACGATCCGGGACCGCACGAACAGCCGGAACAGCACTGCCAGCACCACGATCATGATCGGGCCGCCGACGAACTCCGCGGCGGTGAACTGCCAGCCCATCAAGAGAGCCAGGATGATGCCGAGCTCCACGACGAGGTTGGTGGAGCCGATTTCGAATGCCATGGCTGCGGTGAAGTTGGCGCCCTTGCGAAACAGGGAGCGGGCCAACGCAACCGCGGCGTAGGAGCACGACGACGACGCAGCGCCCAACCCGGCCGCGACGGCAAGGGTGCGGGGCCGGTCATCTCCCATCAACGCCACGATCGTCGACTTGCGCACCACCGCCTGCACCACCGCGGACAGGGCGAAGCCCAGGATCAACGCCCACAGGATCTCCCAGGTCATGGACCCGGCCACGGCCAGCGCATGTCCGATCGCGCCCATCACCACATCCTGACCTCCACGTGGTATTTCGTGATCAGCAGCGACCCAAACCGGCAGTCGCCGTGGCATCTTGCATCACCATATTCGCTGCCGGTGGCCACAGTCAGTTCCCGTCGCCGAGCTCTATTGGAACGCCGACGAGCGAGCCGTATTCGGTCCAACTTCCGTCGTAGTTCTTCACGTCGGAGTGCCCGAGCAGCTCCTGCAGCACGAACCAGGTGTGCGAGGACCGCTCCCCGATGCGGCAGTAGGCGATGGTCGGTTGGGATCCATCCAGCCCGGCGTGGGCATAGATGGCGGTCAGGTCCTCGTCGGACTTGAAGGTGCCGTCCTCGTTAGCGGCTCTACTCCACGGCACGTTGATCGCCCCTGTGATGTGACCGGCACGCTGGGCCTGCTCCTGCGGAAGGTGCGCCGGGGCGAGGATCTTGCCGGAGAACTCGTCGGGTGAGCGGACGTCGACCAGGTTCTTGTTGCCAATGGCGGCGAGGACCTCGTCGCGGAACGCGCGGATGCTGTTGTCAGGCGACTGCGCCTTGTACTGGGTCGCCTGACGGGTGACCGCATCGGTGGTCAGCGGGCGGCCGTCGAGTTCCCATTTCTTGCGCCCGCCATCGAGCAGCTTGATGTTCTCGTGGCCGTAGAGCTTGAAGTACCAGTACGCGTAGGCCGCGAACCAATTGTTGTTGCCGCCGTAGAGGATCACGATGTCGTCATTGGAGATGCCGCGCTCGGACAACAGGTCAGAGAATTGACCTTCGTTGACGAAGTCGCGGCGTACCGGATCCTGCAAGTCAGTCCTCCAGTCGAGCTTCACCGCACCCTCGATGTGACCACCGTCATAGGCGGTGGTGTCCTCATCGACCTCGACGAACACGACGTTCGGGTTGTCGAGATTCAGCTCAGCCCACTGCGCGGTGACCAAGACATCTGTGCGGCTCATCTTGATAACTCCTCGTATCTCGTTGGAACAGATCGCAGTTCAGGGTGATGACCTC
>JAOPWF010000865.1 GCA_025965815.1 Mycobacterium sp. | reverse complement strand
CGGGTGCGGCCGTCGTGGTATTCGGCGGCACTGGATCGGCGTAGGCCAATGATGCCGGCAGCGTGAAAGTCAGCGCTACGGCACCGGTTACCGCCGCGACTGCCACTCGATTCGAGAGGCCCTTGCGTCGTGTTGAATTCGCGTCCGGCTGGTCCATGCTGATGGAACTTACCGTGTTACCGCTGTGACGCAAGTGTGAGTTGCTCTTAATATGACCAACTGTGTCGTTGCTGTGACCATACAAACTCCATTTTTACCTGCGGCGAGTCGCACACGGGAGATTGCTGGCACGAGGGGGCTCCCCCGGTGCCTGCCCGAGGGTGTCGACCTGCTCACTCCTGGTCAAGTCGGCGGAGTTTCTGTGGATTTCATCGCGATGTCCCCGCATGTCGTTACGTGTGCGGCGGCCGGATGAATGGTCACCTCTTGCGCCTTGACGGAGAAGTAGATGCGCTCCCCCGGCGCCACCCGCAGTTCAGCGGCCGAGTCGGCGGTGATGTCGGCGGCCAGGCCCGGCGCGCCGTCGGGTTGCTCCTCAGCGCGGACCCGGATCGAGGGGCCGCGGCCGTCCAGTTCGGACACCGTGACCTCCACCGTGTTACGCGGACTGCCGTGCGGCTTATCTCGGTACACGGCCACGGCCCCCGGGGCGAAGACCGCTACGGCGGCGTGGCCGACGGTCACATCGTCGCCGGCGGTGCCGTGCCAGGCGAAGCCCCATTCGGTGTTCAATGCGCCGTCCGGGCTCGCTGTCCCGCTGACCAGGTTCACCCCGGCGAATCGCGCCCCGAAGGTGCTGCGGGGCGCGGCCAGCACATCGGCCACCGAACCGCTCTCGGCAATCGCCCCGGATTCGAGGACCAGCACCCGGTCCGCCAGTGTGAGCACGTCAAGCAGTTCGTGGGTGATCAGCACGGCCGAGCGGCCGTCGCGGCTGAGTATCCCGCGCAGCAGCTTGCGCATTGACGTCGCCGCGGCCACGTCAAGGCCGGCGAGGGGCTCGTCGAGCAGCAGCACGTCGGGTTCGGCGGCCAGCGCGCGGGCCAACGCCACGCGCTGCGCCTGACCCCCCGAAAGTTTTCGCGGCATCCGGTCGGCGAGTTCGGCGGCGTCGACTTCTTCAAGCCAGTGCAGGGCCGCGGCCTTACTGTCCCGACGGCCCCGGCCGACGTTGTGCCGGCTGCGGGGTGCGAAGGCCACGTTCGCCGCGACGGACAGGTGCGGAAACAGCAGCGGATCCTGCAGCAGCATGCCGACGCGCCGCTCATGGGTAGGCAGGAAAACGCCCGTCGCGGTGTCCGTCAACAGCCGACCGCCCAGGCGGACCGTGCCGGCATCAGGACGTAGCAGTCCCCCGATGACGTGGAGTGACGTCGACTTCCCCGCGCCGTTGGGCCCAAGGATCGCCAGAACTTCACCCGCGGCCACCGAGTACTCAATGTCGAGGGCGCGCTCGGCGATCACGGCGCGCAGTTGCAACTCGCTCATGAGGGACTACCAGGCACTGGTGCCTCCCGCGCGCAGGCGGCTGCTGCCCACACCCAGCACCACCACCGCCGCGACCACCACCAGCAGGATCGACAGCGCGACCGCGGCGTCGGCATCGGACTCTCGCTGCAGGTAGATCTCCAGCGGCAGCGTGCGGGTTACCCCCTCCCGGCTACCCGCGAAGGTCAGTGTCGCGCCGAACTCGCCCAGCGAACGGGCGAAGGCAAGCACGGCACCGGAGACCAGGCCGGGCGCCAGCAGTGGCAATGTGACACGCCACCACACCGTGCTCGGCCGCGCTCCCAATGTCGCCGCCACCACTTCATAATCGCTGCCTGCGGTCCGAGCCGCCCCTTCGAGCGCGATGACCAGAAACGGCAGCGACACGAAGGTCTGGGCAAGCACGACGGCCGTCGTCGAGAACGCGATGTGGATACCCGCGGCGTCCAGATACCGGCCGAGCAGGCCAAGCCTGCCGAACGCGTAGAGCAGGGCGATACCACCCACGACGGGCGGCAGGACCAGCGGCAACAGGATCAACGGCCGCGTCAGCCGTACCGCGCGGGCATCGCTGCGGGCCAGTACCAGCGCTAACGGCACGCCAAGGAGCACGCATAGCACGGTGCTGGTCGCCGCCGTCTTCAGGCTCAGCTGCAGCGCCGTCGTCGACGACGGGGACGTGATCAGGGACCAGAAGTGCGGCCAGTCGACCTTCGCCGCCATCGCGACCAGTGGCAGCACGACGAAAAGCGCCCCGATCGCGGCGGGGACGAAGATCCACCGGGGCAGACCGGTCTGACGGTTCAATGTGTGGCGAAACCACCCGGGCGGCCGGTCAACCCCGTCACCAGCACCGTTGACATCACGAGGCAGAACATTAGGCCCAATCAGCAGTCCGTGTCTGGATCGTTAGGTGTCCGAGTTTCGCTTGCTAGCTACTGTCCAGTAACATCGACCGCGATCGACGCCATCACGCGCGGAAATCCCAGGCACTGACCACTTGGTGTGCCACCATCGAGAGCACTGGCGCTCGGGCGCGAAAGCGCCCACGCGGGGGCCGACGACTGGGGTTCAGCGTTGAACACGAGGAGGTCATGGCGATGGAGGTGCTGGTCACCGGCGGTGATACTGAGTTGGGCCGCACGATCGCGGAGGGTTTCCGCGACGCCGGCCACAACGTGGTGATCACCGGGGCGCGCCGCGACGATCTCGAGGTCGCCGCCAAGGAGCTCGACGTCGACGCCATCGTCTGCGACAACACCGACCCGGCCAACCTCGAAGAGATGCGCGGGCTGTTTCCGCATCACCTCGACACGATCGTGAACGTGCCCGCACCGTTGTGGGATAGAGGCGACCCCCGTACCTACTCGCTGTCGGACTCCGCCACCGCGTGGCGTAATGCGCTCGACGCGACCGTACTGGCCGCGGTGCTCACCGTGCAGGCCGTCGGCGACAACCTTTGCTCCGGCGGGTCGATCGTCAGTGTGGTGGCCGAGAAGGTCGATGAGGGCAGCGCAGAGTCGGCCGTCAAGGCCGCCCTGTCGAACTGGACCGCCGGCCAGGCCACGCAGTTCGGTATCCGGGGCATCACCGTGAACACGGTGGCGTCCGGCCGCGGCGCCGAGCCGGGCTATGACGGCCTCGGCAGCACTCCCCCGAGGGTTGCCACGGAAATCGCCCGGCTCGCACTGTTTCTCACCACACCCGCCGCGCGGCATATCACCGGGCAGACCTTGCACGTGAGCCACGGCGCGCTCGCGAACTTCGGCTAGGCGCCTTTACCTGCTATTTCTCGACTGTCAGTAGGGTCGATGGGTGACTATTCGACTCGGACTGCAGATTCCCAACTTCTCCTACGGCACCGGCGTCGCGGAGCTCTTCCCTACCGTCAAGGCCCAGGCTCTGGAAGCCGAGGCGGCCGGCTTCGACTCCGTCTTCGTGATGGACCACTTCTACCAACTGCCCGGCCTCGGAACCCCCGATCAGCCGATGCTGGAGGCCTACACCACCCTGGGCGCGCTCGCGGACGCGACCGAACGTGTGCAACTCGGCACCCTGGTCACCGGCAACACCTATCGCAACCCAACCCTGCTGGCCAAGGAGATCACCACCCTCGACGTGATCAGTCAGGGCCGGGCCATCCTGGGGATCGGCGCCGGCTGGTTCGAGCTCGAACACCAGCAATTAGGCTACGAGTTTGGCACCTTCACCGACCGGTTCAACCGGCTGAACGAGGCGCTGGAGATCATCCTGCCGATGATCGAGGGCGACCGGCCGACATTCTCCGGCAAGTACTACCGCACCGAATCGGCGATGGCCGAGCCGCGCTACCGCGATCACATCCCGCTGATGATTGGTGGCAGCGGGGAGAAGAAGACGATTCCGCTGGCCGTGAAGTACTTCGACCACCTCAACATCATCACCACGTTCGAGGCGCTGCCCGGCAAGGTGCAGGTGGTACGGAAGGTCTGCGAACAGATGGGCCGTGATCCGGCCACGCTGGAGACCAGCGTGCTCGTCACCGCGATCGTCGACGAGAAGGTCAGCTTCGATCAGCTCCCGGACGACGCCAAAGCGCGCACTGTGGCCGGCCGCCCCGAGCAGATCGCCGAGCAGGTCAAGACGAAGGTGCTCGATGCCGGCGTCGACGGCGTGATCATGAACATGCCGACGCAGACACGGGGATACCATCCCGGTCTCATCACCGCCGCGGGTGAAGCGCTGAAACCGCTCGTCGGTGGGTAGTCCCGATGGGTGGGAAATGCCACAGCTATCAACGCGACGGTAGGAACCGGGCCGACTACCGTTGACAATGAGTACTGCCGTGTTCGCCAGTCGAGGAGTCAGCATGAATGCCAAGACCGACCCCACTGCTGCGCCGCAGCATCGACATCAGGTCGTGATTGTCGGCTCCGGGTTCGGCGGGCTGACCGCCGCCAAGGCCCTAAAGAAGGCCGATGTCGACGTCAAGCTGATCGCCAGGACCACCCACCACCTGTTCCAGCCGCTGCTGTACCAGGTTGCGACGGGCATCATTTCCGAGGGCGAGATCGCCCCACCCACCCGCATCGTTCTGCGCAAGCAACACAACGCGGAGGTGCTGCTCGGCGACGTCAAGCACATTGATCTGGCCGGA
>JAOPWF010000846.1 GCA_025965815.1 Mycobacterium sp. | reverse complement strand
GTATCTGGGTTTTGGCCCCTGCTACCACATGTTCGACATCGTCGAGCAGCCCGGTCGGATCCGCCGCTGGCAGGACGCGGCGGACGGCCGGTCGGTCGACTGGGATCACATCTTCGCCGGGTATGAGAGCGTGATGGATTTCCCGGCGGCCGTCTTCTGGCGGGAAATCGTCGGACACTACCCGGCGGCGAAGGTCATCCTGACCGTGCGCGACCCGGACCGCTGGTACGACAGCGCGGCGAAAACAATCTTCAGCAAGGCCATCGCCGCGGAGCATCGCGGGCTGCCCGGGCGGATCGCCTTCCGGGCACTGACCCGGCTGAGCCCGGACTTCGGCGCGTTCACCCGGATGGTCACCGCGACGGTGCTGCAACGCATGTTCGGCGGGACGGTCAGCGACCGGGGCCACGCCATCGACGTCTTCAACCGGCACATCAAGGAGGTCATCGGCGAGGTTTCCGCCGAGCGGTTGCTGGTCTACGACGTGGCGCAGGGATGGGCGCCGCTCTGCGCGTTCCTTGACGTGCCCGAGCCGGTGGGCCGACCCTTTCCGCGCGGCAACGACCTCGCGTCCTTCCACGAGGACGAGGGCCGCCGCATGCGCCGGCTGCTGACACGCTCGATCGTGCACCGAGCGAGCGCACCGGCATGACCGGCATGCCCGAACGCAGTGAGGTGGCGGTATGACACAGGTTTTGGGCGAGTGGACGCCGGCCGCACGGTTTCTGCTCGCGGTCGCGGTCATCCTCGCCGCCACCCACCTGGCTGGCGCTTTGCTGCGGCGATTCGGCCAACCGGCCGTGGTCGGCGAGATCCTCGCCGGCATTCTGCTCGGGCCCAGTCTGCTCGGCGCGATGCGCCCCGACATCTCGCATTGGCTGTTCGCCAGTGATGTACTCAGCGCGCTGGACATGGTGGCCCAGTTCGGCCTGGTGGCCTTCATGTTCCTGCTCGGTTCCGAGCTGCGGTTCGAGCGGCTGCGCGGCCTGGGCCGCACGGTGGCCACGGTCGGGGTGGCCAGCCTGGCCGTTCCGTTCCTTTGCGTACTGCCGGTCGCCTTCTTACTGTATCGAGAGCATGGCCGGGGCACGTCGGCAGCGGGGTTCTCGCTCTTTGTCGGCCTCGCAGTGGCGATCACCGCGCTGCCGGTGCTGGCCCGGATCCTGGAAGACAAGAAACTGATCAGGACCCCGGTCGGTGCCGTGGCGCTCGCCGCGGCCGTGCTCGGCGACGTTGCCGCCTGGGCGGCGCTGGCGTTTGTCCTCGCGGTCACCAGCCGCGCCAGCGGCGCCGGTGCCGTGCTCACCCTGGCGCTGTCGGGTGCGATTATCGTATTGATGGCGACCGTGGTCCGGCGCGCCATGGGTTGGCTGGTGCATCGGTGCGAAACCGGTGCGCTCGCCGAGTCGGCGCTCCTGCCGATCGTGCTGATCGGCGGCAGCCTCAGCGCGGTGGCGACCCAGCTGGTCGGCATACACGCGGTGTTCGGCGGCTTCCTCTTCGGCGCCATCATGCCGCGCGGCCATCCGGTCGTTGAGCGGGTCGGCGAACGGATCCGGGCCCTGGTGGTCACCGTGTTGCTGCCCCTGTTCTTCGCCTACGTCGGTCTCCACACGGCGTTCGGTGCGATAGGTGCCTCGGCCGGTGGATGGTTCGCCTGCCTGGGGATCGTCGCGTTGGCGTTCGCGACGAAGCTGCTTGGTGTCACGGCGGCGGCCCGGGCCTCAGGCCTGCCCAGGAGCGAGTCGCTCACGTTGGGTGTGCTGATGAACTGCCGCGGTCTCACCGAACTGGTCATCGCGAACATCGGGCTGCAGTTGCACATCGTCGACACCTACCTGTTCACGGTCCTGGTCATCGTGGCTCTGCTCACGACCCTGTTCACCGCACCGATGCTGCGCGCGGTGGGTTGGCTGACGCGGCGCCACCCAACACCGGCGACCGACGCGCCGGACCCGAGCACGGAACGGCCGGCTCAAGCGGTGGACCTGAACCGCTTGCGCGCGGTGCTGGGCCAGTTCGCCACCGGCGTCGCGGTGGTCACCACCACGACCGCGGACGGGTTGCCGGTCGGGATGACGGTGAACTCATTCTCGTCGGTCTCGCTCGATCCACCGCTGGTGCTCTTCTGCGTCAACCGGAGCTCGGTCCTGCATCCGGTCTTCACCCAGGCTCAGGAATTTGTGGTCAACGTTCTCAGCAGCGGTCAACGGGACCTGTCCCGGTCGTTCGCGCGACCAGGACTGGATCGGTTCGGCAACGGGATCCCACGTCCCGCCCAGGGCGGTGGCGCCCCGGTGCTGGACAATGCGCTGGCGAACATCGAGTGTGTGCTGGAGCGCGTGGTGGTGGCCGGTGACCACGACATCGTGATCGGTCGGGTCTGTGCCACGGACGCGCCAGCGAGAATCCCCGATCCGCTCATCTTCTACGGCGGGACATACCGGCTCCTCGATGCGGAGAACATCGACTGCTGGGTCGCGCTGGCCTGAGCCTGTCGGCTTGAGAAACGAAGCAGCCCCGGTGCCGATCCAGCGGCACCGGGGCGTTTGCTTGTCTCAGTCTCCTGCTTCAGCCTGTCAGTCTCCTGCTTCAGCCGGTCAATCGCCGTACGCGGCGGTTACCTCGTAGATGCCGAAGGGCCGCTCCAGGCTCGCGTCCTGGAAGTCGCGCAGCGGGGCGGTGGTGCCTCGGTGGCTGGACCCCCTCTCCCAGGCGCCGAAGGCATCCCGGTCCTCCCACTCGCTGAGCACGATGAACCGCGCCGGGTCGAAGGTGTCGCGCAACAGTTCGTTGCGCAGCAGCCCGGCGGTGCCGCTGAGGTCGGCGCTGATCTGGTGGTACCGATCGCGCACGTCGTCCGGATCGCTGGCGCGCAGGAACAGCAGCACCCGCACGCCCCCCCGTTGGGTGCTCACCCGACCGGCTCCGTCGCGGCGTTGGTGGCGTCGATCCGCGCCAGCACCCGCATGGTGTGGAATGAGCCGCCGCTGCGGTACGGATGCAGCTTGGCCCGATGCGCGAGATGGGCGTCGCTGCGTTCGAACGCCCGGAACGACTCCTCGTCGGTCCAATCGCTGACGATGTAGTACAGGTGGTCCTGGCCGGTGCTCTTCGACAACCAGTGTGCGAGGTTGGCGGGATGGGATGCGATCACCGCGGTCCCCTCTCGCCACGCCCGCTCGAATTCGGTCTCCAGCTCGGGTGCGACTTCCATGGCGAGCATGACCCGGAACGGATCTGACATCTCGGTGGCTCTCCTTCCAACGGGACTGCGGTTGTGCTGCGGCTTACCGCGAAACTGCGGTTCACCGCGATGGACTGCGCGA
>JAOPWF010000351.1 GCA_025965815.1 Mycobacterium sp. | reverse complement strand
CGGCTGGATCGTCGCGCCCGGCATGCAGGGCGTGGCCGTGCAGCCGTTGACGGCGAACATGCTGACTCCGGAGTCGCTTTCGGAGCTGATGGGCGGACCGGACATCGTGCCGCCGCCGGCACCGGACCATTTCGGCCCGTCGCCGTTGCCCGGCCCGCCGAACGCGTATAACGAGAACAACCCGTTGCCGCCGCCGTGGTACCCGCAACCGGGGCCACCCCCGGCGCCGGGTCCCGGCGTGATACCGGGTGACCCGGGCGGAGCGATGAACGCTCCGGCCGCGCCCGGACCAGCCCCCGCGGCGCCCGCACCGGCGGGACCGCCGCTGCCCGCTGAAGCAGGAGGACAGTGATGCGCGCGGGGAACCGGATCTCGGTCGGGCGCGCCGCGCGCCGCGGTCTGGCGCTGCTGGTAGCCGCCGTTGTCCTGACCTCGTGCGGAAGCTGGCAGGGCATCGCCAACGTGCCGCTGCCTGGCGGCCCGGGCACCGGTGGCGACAAGCTGACCATCTACGTGCAGATGCCGGACACGCTTGCGCTGAACGTCAACAGCCGGGTCAGGGTTGCCGACGTGTTCGTCGGAAGCGTCCGGGCGATCGAGTTGAAGAACTGGGTCGCGACGATGACGCTGGACCTGAAGTCGGACGTCAAGTTGCCGAAGAACGCGCTGGCCAAGATCGGCCAGACCAGCCTGCTCGGCTCGCAGCACGTCGAACTCGACTCGCCGCCGGATCCGTCGCCGCAGCCGTTGCGCAGCGGCGACACGATTCCGCTGAAGAACTCGTCGGCGTTCCCCACGACCGAGCGGACGTTGGCGAGCATCGCGACGATCCTGCGCGGCGGGGGCATCGCGAACCTGGAGACGATTCAGACGGAGGTCAACAATCTCCTCACCGGCAGGGCCGACCAGATTCGCGAGTTCCTGAACCGGTTGGACACCTTCACCAACCAGCTGAATCAGCAACGCGACGACCTCACCCGCGCAATCGACTCGACCAATCGGCTGCTGTCCATCGTGGCGCAACGCAACGACACCCTGGACCGGGTGCTGACCGAATTCCCGCCGTTGATCAAGCATTTCGCCGACACCCGCGACCTGTTCGCGGACGCGATCATAGCGGTGGGCCGGCTCAGCGGCGTGGCCGATCAGGTGATCACCGATTCACGAGCCAACTTCGATCAGAACCTGCAACTGCTGCAGCGGCCGCTCAAGCAACTGGGCCGCTCGGCGCCGTACCTGATCCAGGCGCTGAAGTTCCTCTTCACCGCGCCGTTCAACATCGACAACGTGCCGAAGGTGGTCCGGGGCGACTACCTCAACTTGTCGCTGATGGTCGACCTGACGTTCAGTGCGATCGACAACGGATTCTTGTCCGGTACCGGCGTCTCGGGCATGTTGCGGGCGCTCGAGCAAGCCTGGGGCCGCGATCCGGCGACGATGATTCCGGATGTGCGGTTCACACCCAACCCGCACGACGCGCCCGGCGGACCGCTGGTTGAAAGGGGTGAGTGAGAAATGTTGACTCGCCTCGTTCGTATTCAGCTGGTCGTGTTCACGATCCTGACCGTGATCGCGCTGGTGGTGCTGGGCTGGTACTACCTCCGGATACCGAGTCTGGTCGGCATCGGGCAGTACAAGCTCTACGCCGACCTGCCCAGGTCCGGTGGCCTGTATGCGACGGCCAACGTCACCTACCGGGGCGCCACGATCGGTAAGGTCACCGAGGTCTCACCCACCGAGCGGGGTGCGCGGGCGACGATGAGTATCGACGATCAGTTCAAGATCCCGGTGGATGCGTCTGCCAATGTGCATTCGGTGTCGGCGATCGGCGAGCAGTACCTCGACCTGGTGTCGACCAGCAACGCCGATCAGTACCTCAGCAGCGGGCAGACCATTACGAAGAGCACCGTGCCGAGCGAGATCGGCCCGGCGCTGGACGCCGCCAACAACGGTCTGGCGGTGTTGCCCAGAGACAAGATCGCCTCACTGCTCGATGAGACGTCACAGGCCGTCGGCGGTCTGGGGCCGGCGCTGCAGCGGTTGGTCGACTCGACGACGAACATCGCAAGTGGATTCAAGGACAACCTCGGCTCGGTCAACGACATCATCGGCAACTCCGCACCGATCCTGAACAGCCAGGTGAATTCCGGTGACGCGATTCAACGTTGGGCCGCGAACCTGAATAACCTGGCCGCGCAGAGCGCCGCGAACGATCAGGTGTTGCGCAGCGACATTCAGTTGGCCGCGCCCACCGCCGACGCTATCGCCAATGTGTTCAGCGACGTCCGCGAGTCGCTGCCGCAGACGCTCGCGAACCTCGAGATCGTGCTCGACATGCTCAAGCGTTATCACAAGGGCGTCGAGCAGGTGCTGGTGATCCTGCCGCAGGGCGGCGCGGTCGCGCAGGCTTCGACGGCGGTCTATCCGGAAAAGGCGCTGCTGAACCTGGGGTTGTCGATCAACCAGCCGCCACCGTGTCTAACCGGGTTTCTGCCCGCGTCGCAGATGCGATCTCCGGCCGACACCAGTATGGCGCCGCTGCCGTCGGGCACCTACTGCAAGATCCCGAAGGACTACCAGGGCAACGCGGTGCGCGGCGCGCGTAACTACCCCTGTGCTGATGTGCCGGGGAAGCGGGCCGCGACGCCAGCCGAGTGCCGGAGCAACGAGCCGTACCAACCCCTCGGGACGAACCCGTGGTACGGCGATCCCAACCAGATCGTCAACTGCCCGGCGCCGGCAGCGCGCTGTGACCAGCCGGTGAAGCCGGGCTTCGTCGTCCCAGCTCCGTCGGTCAACAACGGGATGAACCCGCTTCCGGCGGATCAGCTGCCCGGGACCCCGCCTCCGATCAGTGATCCCCTGTCGGCGCCGGGTACCGGCACTGTTCAATGCAGCGGGCAGCAGCCGAACCCCTGCACGTACACTCCGGCATCAGGCCCAGCGGCGGTCTACAGCCCATCCAACGGGGAGCTGGTCGGACCCGACGGTGTCAAGTACACGGTCGACAATTCGAGAAGTACAGGAGACGACGGATGGAAGGAGATGCTGGCGCCAGCCAGCTGAACCCCACCGATGCGGAAGGTTCGCTCGATATAGGCCCCGATGAAGCCGATGCCGCGGCTGATGAGGTCGATGGCCAGCCGGACGCGACCGATGGCTCACCCGAAGACTCCGACGAGCTAATCGAGGAGACGCCGACCGCCGAATCCGGGAAACCGTCCCGGCTCGGCCGGAACTGGCTGGTGAGCATCGGTGCCGCGCTGGTGTTGCTCAGCGCAGGAATGGCGGTGGGCGGCTATCTGGCGCTGCGCTCGCACCACAGCAGCGAGGCGATCGCGCGTGCCGACACCGCTGCCGTGCAGGCGGCCAAGGACTGTGTATCGGCAACCCAGGCGCCGGATACCGCCACCATCTCCGCCAGCCAGCAGAAGATCGTCGAGTGCTCCACCGGCGACTTCGGGGCGCAGGCGACGATCTACAGCAGCATGCTTGTCGACGCATACAAGGCGGCGAACGTCTCCGTCCAGGTATCCGATATGCGCGCCGCAGTCGAGCGGCACAACGACGACGGGTCGATGGACGTCCTGGTGGCTGTGCGGGTCAAGGTGAACAATTCGCAAGCCGCCGACCAGGAGCAGGGATACCGGCTGCGGGTTCAGATGGCGCCCGTAGATGGCCAGTACAAGATCGCCAGGCTGGACCAGGTGTCCACGTGACAGCCGTGCTCGACGAGCAGGCCTCGGCGCCGGCCAGCGGTACACAGGCACCGGACAGGCCGGCGTCCTGGCCTGCCCGCGCCGGTGCGTTCGCCGTCGACGTGTTCCTCGGCCTTGGTGTGGTCGCGACGATGGCACTGGTGGCGCTGTCGGCGCCGTGGGGTGGCTGGCTCTGGTGGTCGTCCATCATGGTGAGCGGGTTGGTCATCCTGTCGATCGCGGTCAATCGGCTGCTACTTCCGGTGATCACGGGCTGGAGCCTGGGCCGCGCCCTGTTCGGCATCGCCGTGCAGGGGCGCAACGGCGGCATTGTCGGTCCGTGGCGACTGCTCGCGCGAGACGTCGCGCATCTGCTCGACACCGCAGCCCTGTTTATTGGATGGCTGTGGCCGCTGTGGGATTCCCGTGGCCGAACGTTCGCCGACTTGCTCCTGCGCACCGAGGTCAGACGGGTCGAGAGGCCACAGCAGGATATGCGGCGGCCTACCGCCGCGGTCATGATTGCGGCCGCG
The DNA here is from genome assembly GCA_025965815.1 of Mycobacterium sp. GTDB lineage: Bacteria > Actinomycetota > Actinomycetes > Mycobacteriales > Mycobacteriaceae > Mycobacterium. Next base: position 3,964 of record JAOPWF010000351.1, on the reverse strand, counting down.
CTGCTGTCCGTGGCGGCGGTCGGCCTCAGCTATCTGGTCGTGTACCGGCATGACAGGGCGGTCGACGAGGCCACCAAGCAGATCAAAGAGCAGGGTCCCCGCATCGTCGAGGAGATGCTGACCTACAGCCCCAATACGCTGCAGCAGGACTTTTCGCACGCGCAGAGCCTGGCCACCGATAGCTACCGGCCCCAGCTGGTTGCTCAGCAGCAAGTGGTGCAGAAGGCGGGCGCGCAACCGAATGAGTATTGGACCGCCACCAACGCCGTGTTGTCGGCCTCGCCCGACCGCGCCTCGATGCTGTTGCTCATGCAGGGCCAGCGCGGCGCCGGCACGAAGGACCTGCGCTTCATCACCGCAACCGTACGGGTGGACTTCGCGAGGTCGTCCGGTCAGCCATGGCAAGTGAATAACATGACGGTGCTGACCAAGCCGATGCCGAACGGGGCCGCCAAGTGAGCCCGCGCCGCAAGATCGACCCCGATGAACCCGACCTCTTCACAGAAGGCGCGCCGAGACGGCGTCGCCGCTGGGGTGTCCCCGCCATTGCGGGATTGGCCGCGGTGGTCATCGCAGCCGCGATTGCGGCGAGCACGCTGATGCTGATCTCGCATGAGACGGATCGTCGTGAAACGCTCAAAGACGCTGCCGTGCTGAGCTATGTGCGTGAGTTCATGACCGCGTACACCTCACCGGATCCGTTCCACGCCAACGATTACGCCGACAGAATCCTGGCGCAGGGAACCGGCAATTTCGCAAAGGTCTTCAAGGACAAGGAAAACGAAATTGTCGTGCAGGTGGCAAGGGCCGAGCCTACGACAGGATCGGTCCTGGAAGCCGGCATCGACAGATGGAATGACGACGGCAGTGCGAACGTGGTGGTCGCCACGAAGATCAGCTCCAAGTCACCGGACGGGAAGTCGGTAATCGAGAACGGAAACCGTTGGGTGGCAACGGCGATCAAGGAAGGACAGCAGTGGAAGATCAGCGACCTGTCACAGGTGCTCTGACCCCGGACGCCGCTGAGTCGATAGCCGCGGAGTCCGCCGAGACTCCGGTGACGCCTGCGACGCGGCCGAGACGGGCCCACCGCATGCCGATCGGCAAGGCGCGCAGGAGTGCGACCCCGGCGCCCGAGCCCGTAGCCGATCAGCCGGCGGATGATGCGCTTCCCGCCGAAGCCACATCAGAAGCCGAGCCGGAAACCGCGGAGACCGTCGTCGACGACGCTGACGCCACCGCCGAAGGTCAGGACGCCACTGCCGAGGCCGATGGAACCGACGGAGCCGAAACGGCTGAAGGCACCGAAGGCATCGTGTTCGTGGAACGCAAGCCCGCCGGCAAGCGTCTGCGGATCGCGGTTGTGGCGTTGGCCGCGGTGTTCGTTGCGGCATGCGCCTTCGCCGGGGCGACTTTGCAGCCCTACCTGGCCGACCGCGCCATCGTCGCGACCAAGCTCGACGTTGCCCGTACGGCGGCCAGCGCCATCACCGCCCTGTGGACCTACAGCCCCGAGAACATGGATGGGTTGCCGGACCGCGCGGCCCGGTACCTCAGCGGTGACTTCGAGGCGAGCTACCGCAAATACGTCGACGGGATCGCGCCGACGAACAAGCAGGCGCAGGTCAGCAACAACACCCAGGTGCTCGGTGCCGCGGTGGAGTCGCTCACCCCGACCGACGCCACCGCGCTGGTCTACACCAACTCGACGTCCACCAGTCCGGTCACCAAGAACATCCCGTCGCTTCGGTATTTGTCCTACCGGGTGACGATGGAGCGGCGCGGCCCGCAGTGGCTGATCACCAAGATGACCACCGTTACATCGTTGGACTTGACGCCGAAGCTGTAGTTCCGGCCGCGATAGTCATCGACGCGATCAGCGTGCTGGTCCTCGGCCACGTGTTCGTCGCGACCATGGCCGGCAACGTGATCTTCCTCGGCTTCTGGTTCGTCCCGCACTCCGGTGTCGATCTCACGACCGGCGTCGTCGTGTTCGCGGGGTTCCTGGTCGGCACCGTGCTCGGCGGGCGCTTTGCCCGGCACCTCGACTACGAGGTCCGTCGCTGGCTGACCGCCGGTCTGGCCATCGCCTTCGGCCCGCAGAACGCCACCGCCCGGCAGTACGGCATTCAGGAACTCAGCACCACGGTCCTGACGTCCACGATCGTGGGGATCGGCGTCGGCAGCCGGCTTGCCGGCCGGACGGGTAATCGGGAGAAGCTGCGCTACGGCGTGGTGGCGACGATGCTCGGGGGAGCGATTGTCGGCGCGACGCTCTCCCGCTTCGCGGTGGCACCCGTCATCGCACTCGCGGCACTGGCCGTCGCGATCAGTGCGGCCATCTTCCGGTTCGGCCCGACGGTGCCCGAACCGGCGCGCGACTAAGGTCAGCGTCATGCCATCAGTTCTCGTCACCGGGGCCGCACGGGGAATCGGAAAGTCGATCGTCACGCATCTCGCGGCGAGCGGCTGGGACGTCGTCGCGGGGGTGCGCTCTGAGCAGGATGCGGGCGAATTAGCGGGTACGCCGCGTGTCGCGCCGGTGTTGCTCGACATCACCGATGACGCGCAGATCAGTTCACTGCAGGAACTGCTCCCCGAATGCCTGGACGCCATCGTCAACAACGCGGGCATCGCCGTAGGTGGCCCGCTGGAGGCGGTGTCGCCCGCTGACCTCCGCCGTCAATTCGACGTGAACGTGGTGGGTCAGATCGCGGTGACTCAGGCGGTTCTGCCGAGGCTGCGCGAGTCGCGCGGACGAATTGTATTTATTTCCAGTGTCAACGGAAAAATCGCCACACCGATGCTCGGTGCCTACTCCGCGTCGAAATTCGCGCTGGAGGCCGCCGCCGATGCGCTGCGGATGGAGCTAAAGCCATGGGGCATCGCGGTTTCCGTCGTGGAGCCGGCACAGACCGACACCGACCTCTGGCGTAAAGCCGACGATATGATCGAAGCGGTGGAGGGCGTGATGTCTCCCGAGCACCGTACGCTCTACGCCAAACACATTGCGGGCATGCGTAAGTCGATTCCGATGGCGCAGCGGCTTGCCGTGCCGGCCGAGAAGGTGGCCGGCGTTGTGGAGGAAGCGCTGACGGCGCGCAGGCCCCGCGCTCGATATCCCGTCGGTATCGGACCTGCCCTGCAGGCGGGAGTCATTCCTAAGCTGCCCACTCGGCTGCGCGATCCCCTGCTCCGCAAAGTCGTCGGTCAGCCGTAGGTCAGGCGGTTAGATGAACCACTAATTAACGCCAGCAGTAATTATTTGCTTGAGGTACGCGATAATCTAACGCGTCAAAAATTTCGCTAGCAACGTTTGATTTCGCAAGCATCAGCGTTTCGGTGGTGTTACCGTCCTGAGATTCAGCTGAGAAAGCTAATCGAAAGGACTGGTCAGGTGGCCGCTAAGCACCGCAAGAGGAGCCGGGGCTCGAAGAAGATCGCGGTGATGGGGGCGGCCACAGCGACCGCGACAGCTCTGACGGTAGGTGTGGCGCCACCGCCACCGGCCAATGCGCTGGCTATTAGCGTGCCCGGGCTGGGAACGGTCGATACCGACACAATCCTGCCGATCGGAGCTACCAGCCTCACCCCGGCAAACCCGCTACCGGCCCTCGATCTGTCCGGTCTAGACGCTGCCCAGCTCGCGGCACTCGTCAACGGCCTCAATGGCACCGGAAGCCGATCGCCGTTCCCGCCCCCAGGTCAGATCCCTGATCTGACGGGCGGCCTCGGGACTGCGGGCTACAACCTCTTCCAGAGCGTTGCCGCAACACTCGCTACGGCCTTGGTCAACAACGTCAACCTGGCAGCCGTGGCGCGGGCTCTCGGCCTCGATCCCGAGAGCTTGGCGAATGCACTCGTCGCATCGGTGCTCACGCAAGCCTCGGCCGGCGTCCCACTCCCGCTCACTCAGATCCTGACTTCGGCGAATGGCACCCTGAATCTGCTGAGCCTCACAAAC
>JAOPWF010000819.1 GCA_025965815.1 Mycobacterium sp. | reverse complement strand
ACCATGTGCTTCATCATGCGCAACTGGCGGACCACGATCTGGGTCCCGCCGAAACGGTCTTTCACAATGCCTGTGCAAACTACCTGGCTTTACGGGCGTACCTCTCAGAACAAAGCGTTACTGTCGAAAGTCGGCTGCGTGGGCCGATTTTTCCAAGTGCTCCAAGCCCCTGAGGGCGGGGACTAGCCTCGCCACGCGACCCCGGCCCGGAGTCTCCCTAGCCTCCGAACCGGGGGTCGCTCGCTGACCCACTACGGGGCCGGGGAAACGCCCATCTCTGGCTGTGGATGACGCGGAATGTCGATCTGCTCGCCGCGTCGTGACAGCCAGCCGGCCACTGGCGACGGTCTCCTCGCGGCTTTTGACGATCGGATCACGGACCCGGAGTCACCCGATCTCATGGGAAAGCACGGATTGACGGCGGCCGGTCCTGCGACTGGTTGCTGCGACTGTTGGCGGGGTACTCCGCTTTGTCACCATCACACAACAGAGGAGAGCGTCGATGCTGCACGGGCTGGTCTTGGCGGCACAGAATAATCCGGAGGCCGCCGGTCATCCTGAGGGGAATCAAGGGCATAGTCGTGGCGATCGGCAGCATCGTCGCCGCCATCGTGTGCGGGCTCGTTGCCGCAATGAAAGGTCGTAACCCGTTGGGCTGGGGCATTCTCGGCCTGTTCTTCGGCATTCGGACACTCACCGTCATCATTGTTATCCCCAGTAAAAGAAGTAACCCGACTCGCCGACACCCAGTGCGGATCCAAGCGTGACGCGCGCCGGGCCGGGGCCCACACTCGGTGCGCCGCGTCGGTAGAAGCGACGTGACGGAAGGTCGGCACGCGCGTAACGACGTATGCCGTCAGCGCGCGTCGATCGGCGCACTGCTTTTCGGCTCCGTCATGAGCTCGAGATGCCGGGGTCCCACTGGTAGGGAGGTATCCATGCGGACGGCGTATCACGAGCGCCTAGCCGCGCTCAACGCGCAGCTCGCAGAGATATGCGGGTGGGCCGGCGCAGCCATGGAGCACAGCACGCAGGCGCTACTTCAGGCGGACCTGGTACTAGCCGAACGCGTCATCGGCGACCATGAACGCATTGTCGTAATGAGCGCGCGCGTGGAGAAAAGCGCGTTCGTGCTGCTGGCGCTGCAGGCGCCGGTGGCGAGTGACTTGCGCTTCATCGTGAGTACCCTGCATATCGCCGCCGACCTGGAGCGGATGGGCGCCCTCGCGCTGCACGTCGCCAAGATCGCCCGCCGACGGCACCCAATGCACGCGTTGCCCGACGAAGTCAACGGATACTTTGCCGAAATGGGCCGACTGGCAGTCGAACTCGCTGGTAGCACGCAGGAGGTGATGCTGTCCGGAGATCCGCAGAAGGCCGCCCGCATCGAGGACGACGACAACGCGATGGACGAGCTACACCGTCACCTCTTCAGTGTCCTGATGGACCGCGAGTGGAAACACGGCGTCGCTGCCGCCGTCGATGTGACTCTGCTGGGCAGATTTTACGAACGCTTCGCCGACCATGCCGTCGAAGTGGCGCGCCGAGTCATCTTCCAAGCCACTGGGCGGCCGCCGGTACGGTGACGGCCGGCACGTCGCGTGGCGCGGAGCGGGTGCGCTATTCGCTTGAGAGTCATGCGCCCGGCAGGCTCAATGGTTGGAGGGGTGAGTTTTTTGTCGGGGCGCGGAGGCGGCGTCGTCGCGAGCAGTCTGGGAGACGCCGACTGCCAGCTGGGTGTTATGGGCCTCGAGGTGGGCGTTGTCGGCCTGCAACGCGGTGTTGCGGTCCTGCAGGTCCAGGATGTGGGCGATGCCGGCGAGGTTGACGCCATTGGTGGTGAGTTCGGTGATGCGTCGCAGGCGGGAGAGGTCGTCGTCGCTGTAGCGACGGGTGCCGCCTTCGGTGCGCGCTGGGGTGAGTAGCCCGCGGCGTTCGTAGAGCCGAAGGGTCTGGGGATCGAGCCCGGAGAGCTCGGAGGTCACCGAGATCCCGTAGACGCCGCGCGCGGAGCGGGCCGGCGACCCGTGGGGTCGTGAGTGTTTCACCTTGTTGCCGCAACTTCCTTCTTGCGAAAACTTCGTGCCAGTGCTATCACAAATATATTCCAGATGATACAGATCTGCGAATGTTACCAACGGTAGGAGGTGGAGATGATGTTGATGCGTACCGATCCGTTCCGTGACTTGGACCGCTGGACCCAGCAGGTGCTGGGGACCGCGGCACGGCCGGCTGTCATGCCGATGGATGCCTGGCGCGAAGGGGATGAGTTCATCGTCGAACTCGACCTGCCTGGTGTGCGGGCCGACTCGCTGGAGCTCGACGTCGAGCGCAACGTGCTGACCGTGCGCGCCGAACGCCCAGGGCTCGACCAGAACCGCGAGATGGCGGCGGCCGAGCGCCCACGCGGAGTGTTCAGCCGCCAAATTTTCCTAGGCGAAACCCTGGACACCAGCAGAATCCAGGCGAGCTATTCCGACGGTGTGCTGCGGCTGGCGATCCCGGTGGCCGAGCGGGCCAAGCCGCGGCGCATCGAGATCAGCCGCAGTGAAGAGCAGCAAACGATCGACGCCTGACCGGCGAAGGCCGGGCGGGGCATGCAGTGAGGGGGTGAACGATGACTGCCTGTGCACAACTCACATCCGCTCTGCTCAATGAGGCGGCGGCCATCGTGGAAGCGGAGTGGATGCGTCTCATTCGGCGCGATGAGCCGCCCGCCGGCCTGATCAGCACACCCGCACTCGACCGGGTCGCGCCCCGGGGCCGCCTGCCGCTCTCCACGACGACGTCTGCCCTGTCCGGTGCACCATCGCCAACCGGACACCCTGCTCAGCGCGGACGCCGCTCGGCGCCGGAACGCCAGGTGTGGGCGACGCAGCGCTCACCTCCGCACTCTGCGCTGACGATGAACGCCGCTCGGAGGAGGTGATGCCCTGACCGACGATCCAGCAGGAGTGACAACCGGTGTGTGAAGCCGATGAATGTCGGAAACTCGCGCGACGAGCAGCGCCAGATCAGTGTCTGCCCGCGGCGCCTGCCGTGGCAACTGAAAGCGGCGCACACGGACGTCGCGCCGCCAGGGGGCCCCATCTGCACTCAAAACCACTCGGGGCCACCCTGGCCCCCAAGCCTTCGGTGCCCAGCGTTCACCGCCGCCGGCCTCGCCGCCGCGCAATTGTAATGCTTTCACGCCACGCCCGGACGGTCCCATCCCAAGAGGGGGGTGCGATGGAGCCGTCCCACCCCGGTGGCTCCCCGGCGCCAAATCGCCTGGGAGCCACCGACCCCCAATATGAACCGAGGCCACCATGTCTCTCGAATCCGCAGGCTGTCCTTCTCCGGATGGCCGAACGAGTCAGACCCCCCGAAGAGCGGCGGTCCAAGGCCGAATCCTTCGGGCCGCAGCCAACGGCGACGCCCCGCGGACGGTTCCCAGCGTCGGGCGCAACCATTGTCGGGACAGCGCCGATACGCAATCACCCGAGCGGGTGCAGAGCCGCGGCGCAGCGGGTTCGCTCGGTTCGTTCCGCTACTATTTCGCCGATCAACGCTGGGAATGGTGGCCACAGATGGAGGGCGCACACGACGGCGAGCCGAGCGCGGCCGTTGCGGCGGTCGAGCGGGTGATGACCCGACAG
>JAOPWF010000344.1 GCA_025965815.1 Mycobacterium sp. | reverse complement strand
ATGTATTGGTAGCCGGCTGCCCGGACCGCACCGGCATCGTCGCTCGGCTATCGACCTTCATCGCCGAGCAGGGCGGATCGATCGTGGAGGCCGCATATCACGCGGACCCGGACACCGGATGGTTCTTCACCCGGCAAGCGGTACGGGCAGCGACATTGCCCTTCGGCGTCGACGAACTCGGCCGCCGGTTCGCCGCCGTGGCGACCGAACTCGGACCCGATACCGAATGGGTGCTGCACGATTCCGGCGACCTCAAGCGCGTCGTTGTGCTGGTCAGCCGAGAGGGCCACTGCCTGCACGACCTGCTCGGTCGGGCAGCGTGCGGTGAACTGCCCGCGACCATTGAGGCCGTCATCGGCAACCACGCTGACCTCGGTCCGGTCGCCGCAGCGCACGGGGTCCCGTTCCATCACGTCGCGTTCCCGAAGGATCCGGCGCAGCGCGGCCCGGCGTTCGCCACGGTGCGCCGGCTCGTCGACGGGCACAACCCGCACGCCGTGGTCTTGGCCCGCTTCATGCAGCTGCTACCGCCCGAGTTGTGCGAGCACTGGTCCGGGCGTGCGTTGAACATCCACCACAGCTTCCTGCCGTCCTTCGTCGGCGCGAAGCCATACCACCAGGCGTTCGCCCGCGGTGTGAAGCTGATCGGGGCAACATGCCACTACGTCACCGCCGAGCTCGACGCCGGTCCGATCATCGAGCAGGACGTGATCCGCATCGATCACGCGGACACAGTCCGGGAGATGGCTCGCCTGGGCCGTGACATCGAACGCGTGGTGCTCGCCCGTGGTCTGCGCTGGCACCTCGAAGACCGTGTGCTCGTGCACGGCCATAAGACGGTCGTGTTCAGCTGACCGAGACGCCTACCTGGGGGTGAAGCGCTGTGCGCCGTCGAGCCGCATGACCTCGCCATTGACGTAGCTGTTGGTCAGTAGAAACGTTGCGGCGTCGGCGAACTCAGCGGGACTACCCAGACGCTTCGGGAACGGCACGTTCGCGGCGAACTTCGCGATGGCCTCTTCGCCGACCGACTCCATGATCGGGGTCTTCATCGTTCCGGGGGCGATCGTGTTAACCCGGATGCCCGCGGAGCTCAGGTCGCGGGCGGCGGCGATGGTCAAGCCGATGACGCCGGCCTTGGCGGCGGCGTACGCGGTCTGTCCGATCTGGCCCTCGTAACCCGCGATCGACGCGGTCAGCACCAGGGCGCCACGCTCGCCGTTCTCCAGCGGTTCGGTGGCAGCGGTCGACGCCGCGACCAGCCGGGCCATGTTGTAGGTGCCGTTGAGGTACAGGTCGATGGTCTTGGTGAAACCGCCGAAGTCGGCCGGGCTGCCGTCGCGCTGAACGATGCGCTGAGCCACCCCGAAGCCGCCGTGCGCGACGACGGCGTACCGCAGTGTGCCCAGGTTGTTGGCTTCTTCGATCGCAGCGAGGATGCTGTCTTCGCTCGTCACATCGGTGCTGACGAAGGCGGCCCGGCTACCGAGCTCGTCGGCGAGCGCCTTGCCCTTGTCGTCGGCGAGATCGGCGATGACTACTGCGAGCCCGTCGGCGTGCAGACGGCGCACCGTCGCCTCGCCGAGACCACCCGCACCGCCGCTGACGATCGCCGAGGCTCCCTCGAATGCCACTACTGTCACTGCCGCTCCTTTGCATCGTTGTTTTAGAGGATGGTTCTGGTTTAAAGAAGTAAGTAAGCACAGCTGTGAGATGTGCTGTCAGCCGGGTGTGCGGTGGGCCGCCGGCTACCCCCAGCTCCGTAGTTCGTTGCCGATCAGCACATCCCACGGATCGACGGCGTCGAGTTGGCCGCGCGCCAGGACGACACGACCGAGAAGGCGCGCGTAGTGACCGGTGCTGCCGAACTCGTCGGCCCAGCTCTTCGCCCGCATGGTGGCCAGCCGGAGGGGGTGCTCGATGGTGACCCCGATGGCGCCGTGCAACTGGTGGGCGATGGTGGTGACCTGCCCGACGACACGGCCGAGCGTCGCCTTCGCCACGGTCACCGCGTAGGCGGCCTCAGGGCTGTCGAAACCGTGATCGGCGGCCGCCGCGACGGCGAGGGTGGCCGCTGCCCGTGCCCGCTCGATCTCGCCGGCCATCGATGCCAGCGAATGCTGCACCGCCTGGAACTTACTCAGCGAACGACCGAACTGGACCCGCTTGCGGGTGTGTGCGACCGACAGCTCGGCGGCCGCGTCGATGGCGCCGATGATCTGCACGCAGCGCGCCCACGCCCCACGCCGGATCAGTTCGTCACCCGTCGCGGCATCCAGCGTCTCGAAACAGTCGGCGGCCAGGTCGAAGTCGAACGAGCCGCGAGGTTCGCCGGCCAAGTTATGACCATCGGTTATGGCCGGCCGGACGATGCTGACGCGCAGGCTATTTGGCATGCGGACCGCCAGCAGCACTGCGACGCACGACTCCGCCCACGCCACGTCCGTCGCCGTGCCGGCGATCCGCCCGTGCACGACGCCCGCGTCGGCGATCGCGACGGTCAGTGGCCCGTCGCCGGGCACGTCCAGTCCTGCCTCCGCGGCGAGCCAGGCCGCCAGCAGGTCGGTCTCGGCGATCGGGACCGCGGCGGCGTGGCGGGCCAGCCCGTACAGCACGATGGCCAGTTCGGTCGGCCCGGCACCCAGGTCGGGCGTGCTGGTCAGCCGGCTCAGACCGGTCTCCTCCAGGTTGTGCCACAGGACGTCGTCGAACTCCTCCGGCAGGGTGCGGTGACCCAGCCGCGCGTCGAATGAGCGGCGACCGATGTCACCGACGAGCCGGCGCAGTTCGGCGACATCATCGCCGCCGTCGGTGCCGCAGTCGAACACTCCACCCGCCAGGGCCGCCACCGCGCTCACCGCAACCCCATTCCGCGGGCGATCACGCCTCGCAATACCTCGTTGGTGCCGCCGCGCAGGGTGAACAGCGGCTCATGCAGTCGCGCGCTGTCGAGCAGCCGGCGCAGCGGCGGGTTCGAATCGACGTAGTCCAGCAGCCCGGCGGCCAGCTCCACGGAGTCCTGTTCGAACCGGGTGCCCAGGTCCTTGACCAACGCGGCCTGGTTGGCGGCGTCCCTGCCGTCGGCCAGGGCGCGGGCCACCGACACGGACAGCTGCCGCAACGAAATCACCCGGGCGAGCAGATCACCCACCTCCGCGGCGGTCCGGTCGTCCACCTCCGGCTGCTCGGCGAGCGCCCGGATCACCCCGATGAGCAGTGGTGCGGTGGACAGGATGCGTTCGGGGCCGCTGCGCTCGAACGACAGCTCGGCCGTCACCTGGTGCCAGCCGTTGCCGATCTCGCCGAGCACATCGGCGTCGGGGATGAACACGTCCTCGAACATCACCTCGTTGAAGTGGTGCTCGCCGGACATCAGGACTATGGGGCTGATGGTCACGCCGGACGTGTCGCAGGGCACCAGGAACTGGCTGAAGCCGGCGTGCCGGTGCGCTGGGTCCAGCGGGCTGGTGCGGGCGAACACCACGACCTGATGGGCGAGGTGCGCGCCGCTGGTCCACGTTTTGCGACCGTTGAGCACCCAGCCGCCGTCGGTTCGGGTGGCCCGGGTCTGCGTGGCGGCGAGGTCGGAGCCCGCACCGGGCTCGCTCATGCCGATCGCCGAGTAGAAGCGGCCTGCGGCGATACGCGGCAGCAGACGTTGGCGTTGCTCCTCGTTGCCGTAGGACAACAGCCCGGGAGCGACCTGCCGGTCGGCGATCCAGTGCGCCGCCACCGGGGCGCCCTGGGCCAGCAGTTCCTCGGTCATGACGTAGCGGTGCAGATGGCCGAGCGCGTGCCCGCCATATTCGGTCGGGATGGTCAGGCCGATGAAGCCGGCGTCGCCGAGGCGGGCGCTGAAGTCCTCGTCCCAGTTCGCCAGCCAGGAGTCCACGGTGGGTTGCCAGCCGAATTCGTCGCGGTCGGCGGCCAGGAATTCGCGGATCGACGTGCGCAGCTTGGCCAGTTCCGGCTCGTTGGCGCACAGCCCGTCGAAGTCGTTCATCGGGGGGCACGGACCTTCGGCAGCGGAACGTCGGGCAGGTAGAAGTTGGGCGTCAGGTCTTCGTCGCGGGGCGCCAGCCGGTAGCCGTCCAGGTTGTCGACGCCTTCTTCCAGCAGCACTTCGGAGTCGGTGTAGAAGTGGCCGGTGCAGTCGGCGGCCGGACGCGTGACAAGGGCATGCACGGCGTCGGCCATGATCTGCGGGCTGCGGGCCTGCGCCCGCACGGTGTCCTCGCCCATCGCCACCATCATTCCGGTGCTCGCGACGGTGGTCGAGGGCCATAGCGAGTTCACCGCGATCGGAATCGACGCGAACTCCGCGGCCCAGCCCAGGGTCAACAGGCTCTCGGCGTACTTGCCGACGGTGTGTCCGACGTGGGCGCCGACCCAGGCCGGCTCGAGGTCGAGCGGTGGCGAGACGTTCACAATGTGCGCGTTGTCGGACTGGCGTAGATACCGAAAGGCGTTCTGCACCAGGGCGAATGGGCCCCGCACGTTGACAGCGAGCAGCCGGTCGAAGCTCTTCAACGGAAGCTGCGGCGTGGGCCGCAGATCAAGTGCCCCCGCGTTGTTGATGACGACGTCGATGGCGCCGAAGGCCTCCGCGACCGATGCCACCGCGGCCGCGACACTGTCCTCGTCGCGGACGTCGCAGCCCACCACCAGCGCTTCGCCCCCGGCGTCGCGAACGGCTTCGGCGGTCTCCGGCAGGGTGCCGGCGATTTTCGGATTGGGGGTCTCCGTCTTGGCGAGCAGCGCGACCCTGGCACCGTCGGCCGCGGCCCGGATGGCGATTTCGCGCCCGATACCGCGGCTGGCGCCGGATACCACGACCACGCGGTGATCCAGAGAGCGATCCGACCGGTAGGCCGACCGTTCTTGCGGACTCATCGGGGTTTCCCTTCGGCTGGAATGCTATAACTATATAGCTAGTTCTGAGATACTCGTGCCCGGGTATCGCCTACGCTGGAGCGAGGTTGACACCGTGAGTGACGTCGTAGCGATTGGCACCTATCTGCCACCGTGGGCGGCGCGTGGCCGTCGCGTCAAGGGACCCGACGAGGACGCGCTGACCATGGCGGTCGCCGCCGGACGCGCCGCCGACCCGACCGCGTCGGCGCAGCGGGTGATCCTGGTGTCCCGCGACTTTCCGCTGCTCCAGGGCGGCAACGGCGCCGTCCTGCTGGCCGGGCTCTCGGTGGCCGCCGACGTCCAGGTGACCGAAGTGCTCGGCGGCGCCCCGGCGGTGCTGGACCAGATCCTGGGTGCCGGCGAGGGCACGCTGGTCGTCGCGGCCGACGACTGCGATTCCGCCACGGGGGCGGGCGCGGTGCTGATCGGTTCGGCGGGCGCGAGCCTGAGTGCCGTCGCACGGCAGAACCGCAGCCTGCCGATGGTGGCCCGCGGGCAGGACGGTGCCCGGCACGCATATGCCGATCCCCGGCTGCAACGCGAGGTCGGGGTCAAGGCGACACTGGCCCGCCTCGAATTGGACGGAACGCCAGCGCTGGCGGCGGTGGCCGGGGTCAAGACCGGACAACTCGGCCCGGGTTTCGACGTCACCGGGGCGGTCGAGGATCCGGCGGTCGGGGCGGCCGCGTTGATCCAGGCGCTCGCCGCGGCGATCGAACAGGAGCGCGACGGGCTGGTGCTTGCGGTCGAGCAGTCCAGCATCACCGCCGCTCGGCTGTCGACCGGGAACACGGTGGTCAACCGGGACGAGGTGCCCGCTCGGGAGCTGCCCAAGACCCGCACCACCGAGGGCGTCGGCATCCCCATCTCACTGGCCGCCTACGCCCGCGCGTTCGAACCCAAATTGCGTTGGGAGGCCGCGGTTTTCGACGAGCGGCCGGGTATCGATTCAGCGCCGCAGTTCCCGCCGCGGGCCCGGGTGGATTCCGGCGGCACGCTGGCGGTCGACTACCGCCTCGAACCGTTGCCGCGCACCGGCACCGTCTACACCCAGACCACGATTCGGATCCCCGTCCCCGATCTGCCCAGCCCGTACTCGCTGGCAGTGGTGCAGCTCGACGACAGCCCGGTCCGCGTGCTGCTGAAGGTCACCGGCGTCCCCGCCGGGGAAGTGAGCATCGGCCAGCCCGGTTCGGTCGTGATGCGCAGGGTCGCCATCCGTACCGGGATCCCCGACTACGGCTACGCCTTCTGGCCCGGCCGGGATTCGCTTGCACGTTCCCACCCAGCTACGCCCGCCCGAGGAGCACTGGCATGAGAAGAGTCGCGATGGTCGGGGCCGGCATGACCCCGTTCGCCGAGCACTTCGAACTCGGCATCAAGGACCTGATCCCGATGGCCTACGCCGAATGCGTGGCGCACGTCGACAAGGGCATCGACAAGTCGGAGCTCCAGGCCGCCTGGTTCGGTGAGCTGTCCACTACCGACGGATTCCCGTCGGGCATCCTGGCCGATACCCTCGACCTCACCGACATCCCGGTCACCCGCGTGGAAAATGCCTGCGCCACCGGCAATGACGCCATCCGTAACGGCATGCTGGCGATTGCGTCCGGCCTCTACGACGTGGTGCTGGTGGTCGGCGCCGACAAGGTCCGCGAGACCGCGTCGAACACCACGTTCTGGGAGTGGGCGGCGATGACGCGGGACACCGCGTGGGACTACCCGCTCGGCCTGGTCGCACCGGCCAACTTCGCGCTGCACGTCAACCGGTACCTGCACGAGTCACCCGCCACCAAGGAACACATGGCGATGGTGGCGGTGAAGAACCACTTCCACGCCGTCAAGAATCCGAAAGCGCAACTGCGCTACGAGATCACCGTCGAGCGGGCACTTGCCGCCCCGATGGTGGTGGACCCGTTCGGCCTGTACGACTGCACCCCGCAGAGCGACGGGGCCGCGGCGGTGATCCTGGCGGCCGAGGACGTGGCCGACCGCTACACCGACCGGCCGGTGTGGGTGCGCGGTGTCGGGCTGGGCATGGACCGGGTCATGCACCAGCACAAGACGGATATGACGACGTTCCCGCCGACGGTCAAGGCGGCGAAGGCCGCGATGTCGATGGCCGGCCTGACGCCCCGTGACGTCGACGTCGCCGAGGTGCACGACTGCTTCACCGGCGT
>JAOPWF010000714.1 GCA_025965815.1 Mycobacterium sp. | reverse complement strand
TTATTGGGTGCGGGACTACGCAATGTCGTGCTGCTCGACATCACAGGGGCCTTGCACGGTGGCGCCGAGGTCCTCCGGCTGACTACCACGGAGGACGGCATCGAGTTTCCCTCCGGTGAAGAGACCGGACAGGCCACGGCCGATCGGATGAGCGTCACCTCGGCCACGGACCTCGCGCGCCAGCTCGCCCCGTTGCGACTCAGTAGCACCGTCGACCTGGTCGAGGAGCCGCTGGAGAGCGACTTCGACCTGACCACCCTGCTTGGTATCAAGGATGCCCATGATTTCGACGTCGCCAATCAGTGGCGCCCGCGCCGGGCGCAGCGGGCGCGGATGTCGGTGCCGATCGGGGTGACCGACGAGGGTGAGGTCGTCGAGCTCGACCTGAAGGAGTCCGCGCAGGGCGGTATGGGGCCGCACGGCGTGCTGATCGGCGCGACCGGCTCCGGCAAGAGTGAGCTGCTGCGCACGCTGGTCATCGGCCTGGCCGCCACGCACTCCTCCGAGGTGCTCAACATGGTGCTGGTCGACTTCAAGGGCGGCGCGACCTTCCTCGGTATGGACAAGCTGCCGCACACCTCGGCGGTGATCACCAACCTGGCCGACGAGCTGCCGCTGGTGGACCGGATGCAGGACTCGCTCAACGGCGAGCTCATCCGCCGTCAGGAGCTGTTGCGGGCCAACGGCTACGCCTCGCTGTTCGACTACGAGAAGGCCCGTGGCGCCGGTGCCCAGCTCGATCCGCTGCCGACGCTGCTGCTGGTCGTCGACGAGTTCTCCGAGCTGCTGGCGTCCAAGCCGGAGTTCATGGACCTGTTCGTCCAGATCGGCCGGGTGGGGCGCAGCCTCGGCGTGCACCTGCTGCTGGCGTCGCAGCGGCTGGACGAAGGCCGCATCCACCGCGTCGAGGGCCATCTGTCCTACCGGATCGCGCTGCGCACGTTCTCCGCGATGGAGTCCCGCAGCGTCATCGGGGTGGCCAACGCCTACGAGCTCCCCTCCGCGCCCGGCAACGGCTACCTCAAGATCGACACCACTAATCTCGTGCGCTTCAAGGCCGCTTACGTCTCCGGTCCGCCGAAGGACACTGGCGGTCAGGCCGTCGGTGTGCGGAACAAGGCCATTGGCGAGGTGGCGACGTTCGCGCTTCGCCCTGGCCGGGCGGTCGCGCCTGACGAAGAGGTCGTCGACCCCAAGGCTGTTGCGGCGCAGCATGAGCCGGCGAGGGAGAGTAAGGAGAGCTTGCTCGAGATCCTGATCGGCAGGCTGGTCGACGCCGGTCCACCGGCCCGTCAGGTGTGGTTGCCGCCGCTGGAGGACTCGCCGAGCCTCGACCAGCTGCTGCCGGGCATCGTGCCGGATCCCGTGCGCGGCATGACCCCGCTCGGCCACCCGGCGATCCGTTCGCTGCAGGCACCCATCGGGATTGTCGACCGGCCTTTCGAGCAGCTGCGTGAGCTGTTGGTGGCGGACCTTTCCGGGGCTAACGGCCATGTGGGCGTCGTCGGCGCACCGCAGTCGGGGAAGTCCACGCTGCTGCGTACGTTGATGCTCTCCCTCGCGCTCACTCACACCGCCGCCGAGGTCCAGTTCTACTGCCTGGACCTTGCCGGCGGCGGCATCGTCTCGACGGCCGGGCTGCCGCATGTCGGCTCGGTGTCCACTCGGCTGGAGCGTGATCGTGTCCTGCGCACGGTCGAAGAACTGGCCCAGTTGCTCGAATACCGCGAGCAGGTGTTCACCTCGCGCGGCATCGATTCGATGGCCGCCTACCGGGCGCAGCGTGCCGCCGGAGTTCTCGACGACCCGTACGGCGACGTGTTCCTCGTGGTCGACGGGTGGCAGACGTTGCGGCAAGACTTCCCCGATCTCGAGGGGCGGGTCACCGAGTTGGCCGCTCGTGGGCTGTCGTTCGGCCTGCACGTCGTGGTCGCCGCCAATCGGTGGTCGGAGATCCGGCCCGCGATCAGGGACCTGCTCGGCACCAAGTTCGAACTGCGACTCGGTGACCCGATGGAGTCCGAGCTCGGGGCCAGGGTGGCCGCGCGCGTGCCGGAGCAGGCCGGCCGTGGGCTGACCAGTGCCAAGTTCCATTTCTTGTCCGGGTTGCCGCGGCTCGACAGCTCGTCGGTGGCGGGTGACCTGACCACGGCGACCAAGGCCGCGGTCGAGGAGATTGCCACGTACTGGACCGGCCCGACGGCCAGGGAGGTCCGGATGCTGCCGCTGCGGCTGCCGGTCGCAGACCTGCCCGCGGCGGAGGGTGACGTGCGGATCTGCATCGGCATCGACGAACAGCGGCTACAACCGGTCTGGCACGATTTCGGCACTACTCCGCACCTGTCGGTCTTCGGCGACAGCGAAACCGGCAAGACCAACGTGCTCCGGCTGGTGGCTCGTTCGGTGATGAGCCGGTACAGCCCGGACGAAGCCCGAATCCTTCTCGCGGACACCCGCCGGGAGCTGCATGAAGATGTGCCCGAGGCCTACCGCATCGGTTACGCGGTGGACCCGGACGCGCTCGGCAAACTCGTCTCCAACGCCGCCGTTTCGATGAGCAAACGGGTTCCGGGCCCGGAGATCAGTCCAGACCGGCTCGGCCGCCGCGACTGGTGGACCGGACCCCGGCTGTTCGTTCTGGTTGACGACTACGACCTGTTCGTCTCGAGCGGCGGGATTGGCCCGTTGCAGCCGCTGATCCCGCTGTTGCCGCACAGCGGGCATATCGCTATGAACGTGGTGATCGCCCGCAGTACCTCAGGGGCTATGCGGGCGATGATGGATCCGCTGCTGCGCCGGATGTGGGAGCTCGGGAACCCAGGGTTGCTGCTGAGTTATCCGAAGGAAGAGGGCAAGTTCCTCGGTGAGGCCAGGCCGCGCACGCTGCCGCCGGGTCGCGCGCAGCTGGTCACCCGGCGGGACATCCGGCTCCTGCAGACCGGTGCGGTTTGATGGCCGCCGAACAGCGGACGGTCCCGCACGGGGCCTCCGTCGACCTACTCCTGGACGCGTTCCCGACAAGGAGAAACAGCATGAGCAGGCCAATGCCGACCGCGCCGCCAGGTGCAGGCCCGGACCAGGGCAGGAGCGGGCCGCTCGAGCAGTTCCTGCGGCCGGGGATCGGCGCGGACCTCTGCCGGGTCACGGTGCACGGTTCTGATGGACGAGCCGACCTGGCCATCCCGACGGTCGCCACGATCGGCCGCATCATCCCCGTGGTGGCCGGCTATGTGAGCCGCGGTCCGGCCTCCGGCCAGATGTGGGTGCTGCAGAGACTGGGGGAGCTGCCGTTGAATCCGGACGACACCCCGGAAACCGCGGACCTGCACGACGGTGACGTACTGCATCTGCGCTCCGCCGACGACGCGATTCCCGAACTACAGTACGACGACTTGAGCGAAGGTGTCGCCGAGACCATCGCCGCGCGCACCGACCGGTGGAGGCCGGAGACGACGCGGCGAACGCTGATCACCCTCGCGGTCTTCGCGGAGGTCCTGCTCGCCCTGCTGCTCGTCTTCGGCACTGGTGCCGGCGTGTTGGCGTCGTGCAGCGCGCTGGTGATTGCGGTGGTACTGGGTGGCAGTTCTGTGGCTGT
>JAOPWF010000712.1 GCA_025965815.1 Mycobacterium sp. | reverse complement strand
CCCCACCGCCAATCCCTGGTCACCGTCGATCACGCCGGGTGGATCCAGCGGTGGATCGGCGGCGGTGGTCGCGGCGGGGGTAGTCCCGGCTGCCTCCGGCGGCGATGGAACCGGCTCGATCCGCGTCCCGGCGGCCTGCTGCGGGCTCGTTGGTCTCAAACCGCGCCGCGCCCGGACATCCTTTGCGCCAGGCGCCGGCCACGCGATGGAGGGGCTTGCGGTCGAGCACGCCCTGACGCGCACCGTCCGCGACAGCGCCGCCCTGCTCGACGTCGTCACCGGCATCGGTGTCGGTGATCCATATTCGGCGCCGTTGCCAGCCGTGCAATTCCTGACGGCGATGACGCAGCCGCCGGCGCCTCAGCGGATCGTGATCGCCACGGGCTCACCGTTTCCCGGAACCGTGACCGACCCGGAGGTCGTCGCCGCTGTCGAGGCGACCGGCAGTCTGCTCGAAGGCCTTGGCCACCTTGTTGAGCCCGGTGCCCCGACGATCGACCCGAATGCGGTTGCCGACGCGATCGCCGTCCTGCACAACGTCAGCAACGCGCAACTGCATGCATTCGCGACCCGGCACCTGGGTCGCGTGCCCAGCGAGGACGAGTTCGAGCCCAGTTCCTGGGTGATGATGCGGGAGGGCTTCACGACGACCGGGGTCGCGTACGCGGCGGCGATCGACGCGATTCATGCCCAGACCCGCCGTTTTGCCGCCGGGATGGGCGCGCACGACGTGCTGCTGGTACCCACGTTGCTTACGGCTCCCCCGCCATACGCGCTGCTGGACCAGCCACGCGGGACGACCCGGGCCTTCTTCGATGTGGAGTTCGCCACGACGGGCTGGACAACGCTCGCGAATGTCACCGGCTGGGCGGCGATCTCACTCCCGCTCGGCACCACTTCGGACGGCCTGCCGATCGGCGTCCAACTCATGGCCCCCGACGAGGCGGTCTTGCTTCAGCTCGCCGCACAGCTCGAGGAGGCCGCGCCGTGGGCTGACCGGCGGCCCGCCAGGTGGGTCGGGTCGCCAGCCGTGCCGCCCGCGTAGAACGGAACCGCCCAGCTGCCCAAACGTCCACTGGCTCAGGACCTCAACAATCGCGGGCCGGAGACAGGACAGAACAGATCTGCTTGACCACGAGGCCCGGATTCTCGTTCTCGATGAAGTGATCGCTATTGGTCTGGGTGATGTGCTTGGCATCAAGATCGGTCGATAGGCGCGCGGCGGCGTTCAGCCGCTGAGGCCAGTACGTGTTCGCATCGCCGGTGCCGAGGTAGTCAAATGGCTTGTCCGCGCTGAGCACCGTGACAGGCATCGCCGGCATCGGGGGCATGGTGTCAAGCGCCGCGATGCTCGAGGGGTAGTCGGGTGTCTCCCTACCGGCAACTTTTCGAGCGTTCGTCGCGATGTCCCTCATCCACTTCTCCCACGCTGCCGGGGGCAGTGCCGTTTGTAGGAATCGGGAGCCGGGATCGACGAGCACGAGACCGGAGACGTCATCGGGGTACATCCTCGGGTAGGTCGTGGCGATGAACCCGCCCCAGGAGTTTCCGACAAGCACATAGGGTCCCGCGACCCCGGCAATGGTCAACAACGCGTGCAGATCTGCCACGTCGCCCTGCGCCGTCGTCGGCTGCGACACGGCGGTTGATCGGCTCGCGGCGTCGTCCATTCGTTGCGTTCCGGGACGGTCGTAGGCACACACTCTGGTCAACCTCGCCGTCTGGGGGTATACCGCCGCCTCCGTCCGCTCCGGAGGGTTGGCCGCGTCCTCAGGGTGGCCGGCGTAGCTCCAGTTGTCGGAGGCGACTCCTGCGCCGGACACGAGCACGACTGTCGGCGAACCCGTACCGCTGCACTCGAGGTACATGTTGCGGCCGCCACCGATATCGACCAAGCCGGAACGGTCACCTGGACCGGGAGCAAAGTTCCCGAACCGCCGAAGTACCTGTGGTGCTGGGACTCCGGGCCGTTGCAGCCCGCGTCACCATCGAAGTCTAGGTCCGAGTTCTGTCCCCGCGTGACAAGGCGACCTTCTTCCACGACGGCTACATCTCCGACCAGTCCGGACACTCGCGGCAGCACGATGGCGACTGTCCCATCGACCCGTTCGCGCTGTCCGAGGGGGCGTGGGCGCGTGTGCCGGGTTACCTCACCGGCAACCCGGTGATCGCTCGGCCCATGACGAGTCGTTGGATCTCGCTGGTGCCTTCGAAGATGGTGAAGATCTTGGCGTCTCGGTGCATGCGCTCGACGGGATAGTCCCGGGTGTAGCCGTTGCCGCCGAGGATCTGAATGGCCTCATCGGTTACATAGACGGCGGTTTCGCTGGCCACCAGCTTGGCCATCGATCCTTCGGCGGCGACGAAGGGCTTGTTGTTGCGGGCCATCCAGCCGGCGCGCCACACCAGGAGTCGCGACGCATCGATCCTGGCCTTCATGTCGGCCAGCTTGAATGCGACAGCCTGAAAATCGCCGATTTTTCGCCCGAACTGTTCGCGCTGCTGGGCGTAGTCCAACGCATATTCGTAGGCCGCGCGTGACACTCCCAACGCCATCGCCCCCACGCTGGGGCGGGTCCGCTCGAAGGTTTTCAGCGCCGCCTGGCCCGCGGCGCTCTTGCCCACGCGGACTCTGGCGATCCGCTCGTCGAACTTTTCCTTGCCGCCGATGATCAATCGGCCGGGGATCCGGACGTCTTCGAGGACGACTTCGGCGGTATGTGAGGCGCGGATGCCGTGCTTGTGGAACTTCTGGCCCTGTTTGAGCCCGGCGGTATCGGGCGGGATGATGAAGGTCGCCTGCCCACGTGAGCCCAGGTCGGGATGCACCGAGGCGACCACGATGTGGACGTTGGCGATACCGCCGTTGGTGGCCCACGTTTTGGTGCCGTTCAGGATCCACTCGTCGGCCGCTTCGTCGTAGCGTGCCCGGGTCAGGATGGCGCCCACGTCAGAGCCGGCGCCCGGTTCCGACGCGCAGAACGATCCCAGCTGGGGATCGTCGGCGCTGCCGAACATCTGCGGAATCCACTCCCCGATCTGTTCGGGTGTGCCGCTCGCGGCGACCGATGCGGCGGCGAGTCCGGTACCCAAGATCGACAGGGCGATGCCGGCGTCACCCCAGAACATCTCCTCGAAGACGGTCAGCATTCCCAGGCCGCTGGGTTCGGCGGTCTGCTCAGCGAACAGGTCCATGGAATACAGACCGATCTTGGCGGCCTCCTGGATGATCGGCCACGGAGGCTCCTCGCGCTCGTCCCACTCCGCGGCTGCAGGCCGGATGACCTCGGCGGCGAATTCGTGAACCCAGTCCCGTACCTGGATGACGTCATCGGACAGTTCAAGGGAAAACGACATTCGGCTGATGTTCCTTTCGGAGGCAGAGGCTGCCTCAAAGCTTAGTGAACACGTGTACACCATGCAGTGTGAAAACATTCATTGTCAATGTGATTGGGTTGCTTGTGGCGCGGGTCACATCGTGAACAACAGTCGCGCAAGGCCGTCGGCCCAGCCGGTCTCAATAGTCCGATTCTCCCGCCAGGATCTCGGCCAGGAATGCGTCGCCCGCCGGCCGGTCCAGTCGGGCTCGCGCGAAGGCACGGATCCGGTCGCGCGTGGCCGGCGACTCCGGTGATCCCTCCGGGTCGGCGCCGATCGTCAAGGTCGTCGGCCGCCAATCATGAGCCCAGGCCGCAGATTCCGTCAGTGGTGGCTGTCGTGCCGCGACAAGCCTGAGGGTATCGGCCATGGGCATCGAGAATGCGGGCGCCGCTGACAACTTCGGACCGCAAACGCACCGCGATGCCGGTGGCCGGGCCCGGTGCGCCCGCCGGCGACAAAACAGCCGCCCGCAGTCGGCCGCGTCGAAAATTCCCGCGGTACCGCGCCCCAGTTGACCGACCCGACTCCCCCTGCGATAGCGCCCGAGACCGGTTGGCCCATATCGGTGCCTGCGGCGAGCGCGTACTCGTCACGACGTCCAGCCGTCCTCCGAACGGGGGTGTTAGCACTGGACGCGGTCGAATCGCCCAGGGCAGCTGATACTTCGGACCATCCGACACCGCCGACACCCACATCCTCGCCGAGGTCGACGCAGGCCCGCGCAAGTTCGGCGTCGAGCAGCGCGCCATCCACCGGTGGCCGCGACGGGGCTCACCGCCGGGGTGTTGCTGTTGGTGCTGCCGCTGATATCCGAGCAGGCCACGAGCAGCGTGGCGCTGGCGATCAACCCGATGACGGCCGCGAGAACTCGTTTCACTGGTCTTCCCTTCGTCATGCGTCACCTCGTTGGCGACGTGATGGGGAAAGTGAAGACCGCTGGGACCGCTACCGATCCCGACATCCGTGCCGCGAGGTCAACCCACAGCAGTCGGAGTTACAGGCTCCCGGCCGCAACTCCGCGTCGACCACGCAGGAAGAATCCGGCCACCACAACGATGGCTCCGACCACCGTCATCGGGATCGACCATGCCCGCCTGCTCGACAGCGCGGATTCGCAGAGAGCCACATAGTCAGTGTGCGGGACGATCTGGTTGAGAATCGGGACGTTGGCCAGGGTCTTGTCGTTAGCGGCTTGGGCAGCGGAAAGATCCGCCGCCACGGCGTTTCCGCACCCAATGTTGCCGCCGTTGCCGTCCGGCACCGACACCGGCAAGAACAGTCCGATCAGACCGACAATCAGAATCACCGCACCCACCAAGAGAATGAATCGCCGTGTCGTCACGTTCGAGCTCCTTTGGCCGCCTGAGAATCTGCGCGAGGCTACCCGCCGTGACCGTGAGCCAAACCCCTGAGCTCTTATAGACCCGCAGCAATCTTGCGCGCCGACTCGCGCGGGCGCTACGGCGGCTACCACCAGTCAGCCGGCGAGCCCGAGCCGCCGCGCAAGCCGTGGTACCCGACGGCGTCCGCACTGGTGGCGGCTAGCGCGTTGGTCGTTATCGTGCTGGGCCTGCGGTGCTCGCGGTGGTCGAGTTCACCGACTCATCGCAGACGGTGACGGTCACACGGAACCGGCCGCTCTTCCGCACTCCGCGGGGACAATGATTCGCCTCAAATTGATTGTGCCGGAACGCTATTAGTCATCAGCAGCGCCGCTCAGCGCACGTCGCAACAGGTGCATCGCCACGGTCGTCGAGCGCTCCCGGATGTCAGCTCGGTCGCCGGGCAGCCTCAGGGTGCGACTGAGCGTCCGGGCGCCATCCCCCATGACGCTGAAGCAGACCGTCCCCACCGGCTTCTCGTCCGTTCCCCCACCAGGACCGGCGATGCCGGTGACCGCGATCGCAGTGTCGGCCCCGAAGCGGCGTAGCGCCCCGTCTGCCATTGCCTCCGCCACCGGCTCGGACACCGCACCGTGCGCCTCGATCAGCGCCGGATTCACGTCGAGCAACTCGACCTTCGCCTCGTTGGCGTAGGCAACCACCCCACCGGCGACGTAGGCTGACGAACCTGGGCCGTCGGTCAGCCGCGCAGCGAGGAGTCCTGCGGTGCAGGACTCCGCTGTCGCTATCCGGCGGCCGGCCAGCAGCCGAGCGACCTGATCGTCGACGCGTGCGCCGTCCTCCGAGAAGATCTCCTGTCCGTGGCGCTCCCGCAGCAGGTCCATCAGCGTCGCGTAGACGCCCGCGTCGTCAGGCTCGTAGCGGGTGACCATTTCGATCTCCCCGCGCCGCAGGCAGGTGGTGATCTCGAGCAGATCGAAGTCGGCGATTCGCAACTGCGCGTCCCGTAGGGTGTCGGCCAGGCCGGACTCGGGCAGCCCGAACATCCGCACGGTCTCCTGCCGGTACGTACTGCGGCCGGCGATGGCCTCTTGCACGGCGTCCGTCTGCACCGCAGTCAGCCACATCGGCTGGAGTTCACGAGGCGGTCCCGGCAGAACTACAACCGTCGGCTTTCCGGGGACAACGACGCCCGGCGCGGTGCCCACCGGGTCAATCACGTGCGATCCGGCCGGAACCATCGCCTGTTTGCGGTTTGCGGCGCGCACTGACTCGAAATCCCCGCCGCCGGAACGGGCCGCCATCAGCGTCTTCAGGATTGCGGCGATCCTGGCCTCGAGTTCGGTGTCCAGGACCAGTTCGCGCCCGCAGAAGCGGGCCACGACCTCGACGGTCATGTCATCGGCGGTCGGCCCCAGACCGCCGCTGGTGATGATCAGGTCAACACCCTGGTCTGCCATAAAGCGCAACTGCGCCTCGATATCGGCAGGGCGATCACCGCAGATCGTGATGTGCGCCAACTCGACGCCAAGCTCGAGGAGCCGGTCGGAAATGTAGGGGCCGTTACGGTCCTGGACCCGTCCGGTCAGGACCTCGGTCCCCGTGACCACGATGCCCGCGCGTGTACTCACCGGGTACGACACTACGCACGGCGGCTCGCGCCTTCCGTCACCGCGCGGCGGCACCGCTCGCGACGACGCCGCGGGGAAGGGTCAACGGTGGTGTGGTAGGGAGTTGTGTTGAGCACTCGCTCAGCATGGGGAGCGAAGCCGGCCGGGTGAGCACTTTGGTGGATACCGCCTCAACCGACAGCGGCCGGTCCAGCGACCGCCCAGACCGCGCTTGTATCCTGGCTTGCCGTGCCAGGCGGCGCGATGGTCATGGACGACTCGTGCGGGCTGCAGTGCACCCAACTGTTCGTCTTGAAAAACCGGGAGCCATACGCGGAGGAATACAACTATGCGCCAACTTACGGAGGAAACGGCCGCGCTTCAGCCGACCCAACAGACTCGGTCCCTCTCGCCCTGGGCCAGACGGGCCGGCCCAGCGGTTCTGACGGCGGCAGCGATCTTGTACCTGGTGGTCTATCTGCACTGGCCCAACTTGGGCGTCCAGATCGACGCACTCGTGTATCGCTTCGGGGCGACGCGAATTCTGGACGGGCTCGACCTGTATTCGGTCGGTTACACGGGTAATCCCCGCACGCTGTTATTCGATTACACGCCGTTCGCGGCGCTGTTTTTCATTCCGTTGGCCCTCCTCAACGAGTTCTCGGTTCAGATCCTGACCTTGGTGAGCGCTGGTGTTCTGCTGACGTTCGCGGTTTGTCGCATGGTGAAGCGGTTCGGATTGACCACTGCGACCGGACTGTGGAGCATGACGGCGCTGTTGCTCGGCCTCCTTGTGTGGCTGGAGCCGATCCGTCTGACAGTCCAGTTGGGCCAGATCAACCTGTTCCTCTTCGCGGTCGTAGTCGCCGACCTCTTGGTGGTGAAGGAACGCAAGTGGAGCGGGGTGGGAATCGGTCTGGCCGCCGGGATCAAGCTCACGCCGGCGATCTTCATCGTTTATCTGGTGCTGACCGGGCGTTTGCGGGCCGCTTTGGTCGCGACCGCAACGCTGGCCGGCACGGTGCTGCTCGGCTTCGCACTGCTGCCGTCTGCCTCGAGGTTCTTCTGGCTTGACAGGGGGTTCGACGACGTCAAGCGTATTTCCAGCGATCCGCTCGCTAATACCAGCCTGCATGGCCTGTTCGTGCGCATGCATTACCCCGCTGCGCTCGGCACCGTCGCGGCGATCGGGCTCGCCGTCGCGGGTTTGGTGGTTGCTGCCATTGCATGGCGACGGGGCCACGCTGTGCTCGGCGTCGCCATCGTGGGAATGGCCTCCGCCGCCGCGTCGCCGTTCAGCTGGAGCCATCACTGGGTGTGGTTCGCACCCCTGCTAGTGCACTTGGCCTACCGCGGGTACGTGCTTCGGAGCCGGGTCTCCGCGTGGGCCATGTGGCTCTTCTGGGCGTTGTTCGCCGGCTGGTTCGTCTCATTTGGCCCAAACCCGGAGACGGGATTGCTTTCGCTGCGCCACGGCGGCGCCTGGGACGACATCATCCCCACGAGTTATCTTCTCGCTTACCTGGTGGTGCTGGTCTGCACCGCGGTCTGGTTATGGCGTTCCGCCGATGTCGCCGAACCACTCCAGCCCGAGAAGCGGGTGCCCACGGAGGAATTCGCTATCTGATCGGGACCACCACTGGTGGCGTGTTGTATCCGGTCACTCTCACCCAATTGGCGGTCACTCCGGCAGTGGGGACGACACCGCGCAGCTCGACGGTTTCTCCCGGAAATACCGTGACGTAGTTGTCGTCGTACTCGATCGGGAGTATCTCATCGCCGTCCGGCGTGGACATGATCTCAGCGCGCTCGAAAAACCCAACCTGATTGGTGGGGTTCTGTAGGCGGATAACAGCATGGTTCTTGTCCGCAGGAGAACTTTGTAGGGCGGTTACCTCCAGCGGAACAGGCGTCATCGAGTTGAGCGCGGTCATATCGGCCCAACTCGCTTGTTTCAGGCTGAAGGCAGAGTCGTTCCTCGGATCTCCGACGTCATCCGCCTGTTGCGACTGCCAGTAGACGTTGTCGGCAACGATGTGGCCGGTGCTGTCCGACAATTGACAACGCACGAAAAAAACTCTTGATGCGGTGGGAATCCGTGGCAACGTCATGGCTGGAACGGCTCCACCTGAAGCCACACTGAGGTTGTCGACTGTGTTGTCTCCGCGCACCTTGCCTTGCAGGTCATAGATCCGGACACGGACTTGTAGATTTTCCTGGCTGTTCGGCGCCTGGTTGACGACAGTGACTTTGGCTTGGCTATGGTCGCCAGTCGCGTAGGAATCGAAAACCACCGACAACGGCCGCAAACCTTTCTTGGCGCCGTAATAGGCCCCGCCAGGGCGCAGATAGTAATCGAAAATGTTTCCGAAGAAGGATGGCCAGTGGCTGTTCAGCATCCAATAGATGGTCATCTTATGGTTGTCCCACCCGTTAGCGGCGAACGCCTCGAACTGCGCCCGTGTTGCTTCATAATGTGCGAGTTGGGCCTTACGGGCGAATTCTTCTGCGCTGCTTGATACTCCGTAGCGACGATCCACGGCGCGCTTGATGCTGGTCAGCCCCGCGTTCTGTGGGTTCGAACCGGCATGGAACGTCCAGGCGTCGTTGATGGGCCAGAGCTTGTCCGGTGGAATGAACATCTTCAGGCTGGCGAAGGGCGGGATGTGTTCGTTGTCGCCCTGTTCAGCAGAAGAGCCACGCGCAGCGCCGTAGCGGCCGCTGAACCAGTAGGTGGGCGGGCGCCAACTGTACGGGCCGGCCATCTGAATACCGTCCCATTCGGGCTCACCGTTTTCGTCCCTGGCGTATGAGGAGACTGTGTCGACGATGGCGTTCTGCCAATGCAGATCCGTCAGAGTTGCGTGATACTTCGCGAGCACCGAAGGTGGCGGAGTTCCATCGCTGCCGTTCGACCATATGAATGCCGAAGCGTGGTCACGAAGCATCAGCACCTGAGACCGCAGACTATCCTGTGCGACACGGTTATCTTCTGCGTCCCATTGTGGCCACTTCTCCCACTGGTTACAGCACATCCAGCCGTACATCAATGGAATACCGAGCTCGTCTGCCATCCCTACGAAATGTTCGTCGGGGAATTTCCCCTCCAAGCGCAGCATGTTGAGGCCGAGATCCTTCACGTAGCGAAGGATCGCGGTTTCACGCTCTGGGTCGGATTTGTAGAGCAGATCCGGCGCATACGCGGCTCCGCGGACCAAGAAGTCTTTGCCGTTGACCTTTATATAGAAGTTTCCGCCCTTACCCAGACCTGGGAACTGTTCGTCCTGATCGCGATATTGAGATACCGTACGGATGCCGAAACGGGAGTCGGCGGTGTCGGTCACTTGGTTATACGCTCGGAATTCCAGATGAAGATCGTAAAGGTTCGGCGCACCAAGCGTATACGGCCACCAGAGGTCTGGATTCGCGACCGTCAATTGTGGATACTTCTCCGGAGCGAAGCTGACCTGACGATCCTCACCCGGCGACAGGGTGATCGGTTCTTCGACGTTGATGCTGGGCTTGCCGGCGCGCGTGACCGTGGCCCGAAGAACGCCACGGACCTGTTGCGCGGACACATTGTGAAGATTCGCGTACATGGTCAGGCGCGCTGTATCGGTTTTCGGCAGCGGAAGTTCGGAATTCACCAGGGGCCCGTCAATGGCTACGGTGCCCGAAACGCGCAGGGAAACCGGTTTCAAGATGCCGGCATTGCGATCGGGAAGAAATGAGTTTCCATTCGCCGGATTCTTCCCGGGTCCCTGGTAGCCCAGGTAGTTCCAGTTGATCCAGTCGAACCAACTATCCGCCAGCTCCACACCGTCGACGTCCTGCAGTGCTTGCTCCGGCGTTACCTTGACCGCCAGGGTGTTCGCTTCCCCCCGCTTGATCCACGGCGTCACATTGATCTCGTGCGCGCTGTACATGCCCACAACCTGCTTGTTGCCGGCAACCATGTGGCCGTTCAGCCAGATCTCGGCACGATAATTGATTCCCGGGAATTCCAGTTGGTACGTCGTGTGACCCGCCGGCGCCTGAAACGTCGTGCGGTACCACCAATCCTGCTTATAAAGATCCTGCGGTACGCCATCCTGCATATTTTTGCCTACGTACAGATTTGGATAGACGCCATCCTGCTGGAGGATGTCCAGTACGCTGGCCGGCATTCGTGGGATCGCGTGCCATTCCGAATCCTTGTAGGTGGGAAGAGAAAGCATCGATCCGTCGGCCGGCAAACCCGCCGCAGACATGAGTTTCCAACCCTCGGCCAGCTGGATCTTATCCGGTGGGGGCTCATGGGCGGCGAACGGCGGGAAGTCTGCAGCGCACACCAATATCAACAATGCCAAGGAGATCCGCAATATGGCATTTCGACTGCTCTTAATGGATACGGCGCTACTCCTCTACGGTGGATACTGCGCTACATTTCAGGATGCGGAAGGTGATGTCGCTGGATCTTATTCTGCCCCCTACGGGCCGTTCACGCTGACTGGGCGGCTCGCACGCAAGATGCACGAAAGTGCCTGTCCCATAAAGGATTGTGGGCCTCGTCGAGGTTTGGGGCCCCACGAAAAGGTACCTGATCGGTGCCGACCCGAGCTCTCGGGGCTGTTGGGTGCCGCCCTCTCGGCACCCTGAGACTGCCCGGTCTCTTCGCTGCAGAAGCACGACACGCGGCCTTCCTCTAGCGTTCTAAGCAGCTATCGAGCGGATGGACATCCATGGGACAGAAACATGAGCGCAATTTCACATTCGAGCAGTAGATCGTTGCCGCCGGCCGATCCGATCGCGGAGATCGCCGCAAGCCCCCAGGGACCGCGAATCGGCGCGTTCTTCGACCTCGACGGCACCCTGGTCGCCGGGTTCACCGCGACTGCCCACGCCGGCGACCGGATCCGGCGCCGACAGGCCCGGATTGGCGAGGTCCTGGGCGTCGTCGAGGCCACGATGAGGTACCGCGTGGGCCGAATGCAGTTTGAGCGGCTCATCGTGAGAGCCGCGGGCTACCTTCGGGGGGAGTCGATCGCCGACCTCGACGAACTCGGCGAGCGGCTGTTCGCGGACCACATCGCGTCGCGCGTCTATCTGCAGATGTCTGAAATCGTCCAAGCTCATCAGAGCCGCGGGCACACCGTGGTACTCAGTTCGTCTGCGCTCACCATCCACGCCGAGCCGGTCGCCAGGTTTCTGGGGATCACCCATGTGGTGTGCAATCACTTCGAGCTTGACGATCGCGGCGTACTGACCGGCGGGATTACAAAGCCAGTCGTGTGGGGACCGCAGAAGGCCGCCGCGGTGCAGCGGTTCTGCGCAGACCGTGGCATTGCGCTGCAAGGTAGCTATTTCTACGCCGACGGTGACGAGGATGTGGCGTTGATGTCTCTGGTCGGCCATCCCCGGCCGGTGAACCCGCGCGCCGGGCTCGCCGCGACGGCTGCTGAGCGTGGATGGCCGGTGCTCCGAGTTGCAGGTCCCGGCCGAAGCGTGGCCCGCAGGTCACTGCGCCTTCTGGCAGGTTTCGGTTCGACGGTCGTGCGGCACGCTGTCGCCATCAGCGCGTTGCGCCGCGACGGGTTCTTCGGTTCCGGAAAATCGGACAAGCGCCCGAAGTGTGGTGAGACCCCCGACTGAGTTGCGCGATGAGCGCCTATCGCGAGCGATCAGCTGGGGTTCTGCGCGGCGCCGATTGCCGACCGTACCGCCGAAATGCAATCAGCTGCGGCGGGTTCAGGTCCCATGCCGATGTAGAGGCTGCCCGGCCGACCGGAACGCCTGTGTTGGAGAACCCGTCCGAGGTGCTGTCCGGGGCGGCCCGTTGCGCCGGCGAGTGCGCTGCCTGGCGCGACGGAGGCATGTGCCAATGGTAGTGACAGGGCCGTCGTACCACGTTTGGCGCCGTCGATGACGACGAGGATCTGGCTGGCATGCAGGACCAACACAGTGGAATGCTCAGCGTCAGGATCAGCGGAATTGGCGCGACGGCGCAACAGCTTTCCAAGTCCCGAACTGGCGAGTGGATTCTCGCTCCGAGTCATCCACACCGGTACATCCTTCAGTTCGATCTGCTGAGACTCAGCGTGTGCGGTCAACGCGTCGCGGATATGCGGCGCCAGTTCGCCGATTCCGACCGACTGGGTGCTCCGGACGTACATTGCACGGAACTTACGTGCAGTTGCGAGCCGGATCCCGTTGAATTGGCGACCCTGCCCACCGGCGGGACGGGCAGGTACTAAACTAGAATTACTACGCAGGCAAAATCCCGCAACATCCTGAGCAGGGCGTTTATAGCCCTTTACCAGTAAAGAAATCTTTCAGGACTTCTCCCTGGGGAACCTCGTGTCAGCTTGTGAATCCTCGTGCCATTGGGATCTGGCACGAAAAGGGCACGGAATCAGGGCAGAATGAAGGGCATGACCGGTCGCAGACAGTTCGGATCGCTGAGAAGGCTGCCCAGTGGACGTTGGCAGGCCAGATTCTGCGGTCCCGGCGGCAAGACCGTCACCGCACCGCACACGTTCGCCAGGAAGATTGACGGGGAGTGCTGGCTTGGTGACCGTCGCAAAGAGATTGACAATGCTCTGTGGAACCCGCAGGCTGCTCCACCCGATCAGACCACCTTCTCCGACTACTCCCAGCGTTGGCTGAGAGAACGCCGCACCTCAGGAAGACCCCTGCGCCCACGCACACGAGTGCAATACGAGAAGATGCTGACGGTCCATCTGCTGCCGCAGTTCGGTGACCACACCCTGACCAGCATCACAGCCCAACAGATCCGCACCTGGTACTCGACATTGTTGGACGATGCCCCCTCGATGCGGAGTCAGGTCTACCAGCTGCTGCATGCCGTCTTGGCCAGTGCGGTGTCGGACGAGGTGATCGACGCCAACCCGGCCCGTATTCGTGCCGCTGGTCAGTCCAAGCGAGTGCATAAGGTCATCCCGGCCAGTGTGAAGGAACTGTCTGCGCTGACCGAACACATGCCGGACCAACTGAAACTGACTGTGCCGCTTGCCAGCTGGTGTGCCCTGCGCTACGGAGAAATGACGGAATTACGTCGTGGGGACATCGATCTTGATGCCGAAGTCATCCGGGTGCGTCGTGCTGTTGTCTTTGTCAAGGGCGGCTTCATCGTCGGTGAGCCGAAGTCCCAGGCTGGCATCAGGAATGTGGCGATCCCACCACACCTGCTGCCGACCATCAGTGATCACCTGGAGAGGTTTGTCGGGCAAGAACGGGACGCGTTGCTGTTTT
>JAOPWF010000703.1 GCA_025965815.1 Mycobacterium sp. | reverse complement strand
CGTGAACACCCAGCCGGCGGTGTTGGCCAGGAACGGGACGGGCAGGGTCAGCAGGGCGAACCGGGAGTACCAGCGATAGTCGCAGAGCCGGCCGCGGCGGGTCAGCCACAGCGTGACCATGGCGAACAGCGTTGGTATCACGAGTAATCCGACCATCGTGCGGAATGACCAGAACGTCACGAACAGGTTTGGCCGGTAGTTGCCGGGACCGAATTTCGCTTCGCCCTGCTGTTGCAGTTCCTGGACGCCCTGAAGGGTGACACCACCGATCTTGCCGGTGGCCAGGAACGCCAGGACGTGGGGTATCTCGATGACGTGGGTGACGCTGTCACAGTTGTTATGCGTGCCGATCGCCAGCACCGTGAAGCCGGGGTCGGTTTCGGTGTGGCATAACGACTCCGCGGAGGCCATCTTCATCGGCTGCTGTTTGAACATCAGCTTGCCCTGGGCATCTCCGGTGAAGAACAGCACCACGGCGGCCGCCAGCGCGACCAGGCAGCCCAGGATTGCCGCCGGCCGGTACATGTTGCGTGCATCGCTGGACGTCGCTGCGGGCTGGGCGCCCCCCGGTGCCGTCCTCTCTCGGTGCGAGCGCACCATCCACCAGGCACATACCGCCCCGACGAACGTTCCGGCCGTCAGGAACGATCCGGCGACGATGTGTGGAAACGCCTGTAATTGAGTGTTGTTGGTCAACAGCGCCACGATGCTGGTCAGTTCGGCGCGCCCGGTTTCCGGGTTGAAATGCGCGCCGACCGGGTGCTGCATGAACGAGTTGGCCGACATGATGAAGAACGCTGACACGTTGGCCCCGATCGCCACTATCCAGATGCAGGCCAGATGTAGCAGTCGCGGAAGCCGGGTCCAGCCGAAGATCCATAGGCCGATGAAGGTGCCTTCCAGGAAGAAGGCCAGCAGGCCCTCCATGGCCAACGGTGCGCCGAAGATGTCCCCCACGAAGCGGGAGTACTCGCTCCAGTTCATGCCGAACTGGAATTCCTGGACGATGCCGGTGGCCACGCCGATCGCGAAGTTGATCAGGAATAGCTTGCCGAAGAAGCGGGTCAGTCGATACCAGGCGGTGTTACCGGTGACCACCCAAGCCGTCTGCATCACGGCGATGAGCGGCGCCAGACCGATCGTCAGCGGGACGAAGACAAAGTGGTAGACGGTGGTGATTCCGAACTGCCACCGCGACACGTCGAGGGCGTCCATCTGACAATCTCCCGGGCCGGTGGGACCCGACTACTACACGGCGTAGCGTTCCGGGAACCCCTGCACTAGGGCGTGTACCCGGGAAACGGCTGCTCTACCTCACGGGTTACTCGGCCGGCTCGGT
The DNA here is from genome assembly GCA_025965815.1 of Mycobacterium sp. Taxonomy (GTDB): domain Bacteria; phylum Actinomycetota; class Actinomycetes; order Mycobacteriales; family Mycobacteriaceae; genus Mycobacterium. The sequence continues at coordinate 6,907 of JAOPWF010000703.1, read as the reverse complement.
GACGGGCGCGGAGTCAGACGCCGACCTCGCCGCGCCGCGGATCCCGAACGCCGACACCACCTCCATCACCCCGATGATGATGAGCCAGATGCCGACGACGAGTGTCAATACCCCCAGCGACTGGAACGGCGACGCCATCATGACGATGCCGGCGATGATGCTGATGACACCGACGATGATTTGCCACACCCGGCCGGGCAGAGTGGGATCGCTGATCGCCGATACCGCGGTCGCGACGCCCCGGAAGATGAAGCCGATGCCGATCCAGATTGCCAGCAACAGAATGGAGTCCTGCAGGCTGCGGAAGCACAGCACGGCCAGGACCAACGACGCTGCGCCGCTGATGAACAGCAGTACCCGGCCACCCGCCGACACGTGCAGACTGAACGCGAATATCACCTGCGCGATACCGGTGACCAACAGATAAGCGCCGAAGAAAATCGCGGCGACGAGGATGGTGATCCCCGGCCAGACCAGGATCAGAATGCCGAGAATAACGGCGATAATCCCCGACACCAATGCGGATTTCCACAGATGTGGCAACAGGCTGGGCGGAGTGATGGTTTCCATGCCCGGAAGTCTGGCACAAACCGGCTGGTCAGTATGGGATTTAGTGCTGACAGGCGAAGTGCGGCACGAAGAATGCGCAATAGGCTGTGATGTGGGGGCAGTGTCGTTAATGTTCCGTTACCGGCGCTGCGCGCTGGACCCACGGTCGTTAACGTCGTCGGCTTGTAGGTGACGTGGAACGGCCCGATGACGAAAGAAGAGGCAATCGTGGTAGCTGGATGTCAAGACCGTCGGGGGAAGTCACGGATGTGGCGGATTGCAGCGGTGTTCGCTGCATCGGGGGCGCTGGCGTTGTCGGGGTGCGCGAGCAACACGGACACTTCGGGGCCGTCCACCGCAACGACGGCGGCATCCGCTCAGAAGGTGGACGAGATCGCCAACACGGTTCCGGAGAACATCAAGTCGTCGGGCAAGCTGGTAGTCGGGACGAACCCCCCCTACGCACCCAACGAGTTCAAGGACCCGAGCGGCAAGATCATCGGCTTCGACGTCGACCTGATGAACGCGATCGCCGCTACCTTGGGCCTGACCGCCGAGTACCGCGAATCTGATTTCGACAAGATCATCCCGGCGATCCAGGGCGGTACCTACAACGTCGGGATGTCGTCGTTCACCGACACCAAGGAGCGCGAGGCGTCCGTCGACTTCGTCACCTACTTCTCCGCGGGCAGCCTGTGGGCGCGGGGCAAGGGAGCCCAGGTCGATCCGGAGAACGCGTGCGGCAAGAAGGTCGCCGTCCAGTCGACCACGGTCCAGGAGACCGACGAGTTGCCAGGGCGGAGCAAGACGTGCACGGACGCCGGCAAGCCGCCGATCGAGATCATCAAGTTCGACCGCCAGGACGACGCCACCAGTGCCGTGGTGCTGGGCAAGGCCGACGCGATGTCCGCGGACTCGCCGGTGACGGCCTACGCCATCAAGCAGAGCAACGGCAAGCTGGAAGCCGCCGGAGCGGTCTTCGACTCCGCGCCGTACGGCTGGCCGGTGGCCAAGGGCTCACCCCTGGCGCAGTCGATGCAGAAGGCGCTCGAGCACCTCATTCAGACCGGAGACTACAAGACCATCGCCACTAACTGGGGCGTCGAATCCGGGATGATCGACAAGCCGGTGATCAATGGGGCGGTCAGCTGACAACCTAGGACAGCTCCATGACCGTTGACGAATCGTCGCCACCCGCGATCAACGCCGTCCCGCTGCGACATCCGTGGCGGTGGGTGGCGGCGATCGTCATCGTCATCCTGGTGGTGCTGTTCCTTTACGGGGCGGCCACCAACGACGCATACGGTTGGGCTACCTACCGGAAATACCTGTTCGATAAACGCATTACGCAGGCGGCCTGGAACACCATCCAGCTGACGGTGCTGTCCATGCTGCTGGCGGTGGTGCTGGGCGTGCTCCTCGCGGTGATGCGGTTGTCGCCGAACCCGGTGTTCAAGTCGGTTTCCTGGGTGTACTTGTGGATCTTCCGTGGGACACCGGTCTATGTGCAGTTGGTGTTCTGGGGCCTGTTTCCCACGCTGTACAAGCACATCCAGCTGGGGATTCCGTTCGGGCCGTCGTTCTTTCAGCTAGACCTGCAGTCCCTGTCTATACCGTTCATCCTGGCGTTCATCGGTCTTGGCCTGAACGAGGCGGCGTACATGGCCGAGATCATCCGCGCCGGCATCAGCTCCGTACCCGAAGGCCAGTCCGAGGCGTCGACCGCGCTGGGCATGTCGTGGTCGATGACCATGCGGCGCACCGTCCTTCCGCAGGCGATGCGGGTCATCATTCCGCCAACCGGCAACGAGGTCATCAGCATGCTGAAGACCACCTCGCTGGTCACCGCGGTACCGTACAGCCTAGAGTTGTACGGCCGTGCCAGGGACATCTCCGGGGTGATCTTCCAGCCCATCCCGTTACTGATGGTTGCGGCCACGTGGTACCTGGCCGTCACCAGCGTTCTGATGGTGGGTCAGTACTACCTGGAGCGGTACTTCTCCCGCGGTGCCTCGCGCAAGCTGACGACGAAGCAACTCGAGGCTCTAGCGGACGCGCAGAAGATAGGAGGGCATCCATGACGACAGCTGCCGAAACCAAGGCCAGGCCGATGGTGCTGGCCGAACGGGTATGCAAGGACTTCGGCGCATTGACCGTACTCAAGGGTGTGACCCTGGAGGTCGAAAAGGGCCAGGTGCTGTGCATCGTCGGGCCCTCCGGATCGGGTAAGTCGACGTTCCTGCGTTGCATCAACCATCTCGAGCAGGTCACCGCTGGCCGGCTGTACGTCGACGGTGTGCTAGTGGGGTACCGCGAGCGGGGTAACAAACTGCACGAGATGCCGCAGCGCGAAGCGGCCAAGCAGCGCCGGGACATCGGCATGGTGTTCCAGCACTTCAACCTTTTTCCGCACCGCACGGCGCTGGGGAACATCATGGAGTCTCCGATCCACGTGAAACGTGTCAAGAAAGCAGCGGCCGTGGAGCGCGCCCGCGACCTGCTGGACCAGGTCGGGTTGTCGGAGAAGGCAGAGGCCTACCCCGCGCAGCTTTCCGGCGGCCAGCAGCAGCGGGTCGCGATCGCGCGGGCGCTGGCAATGGACCCCAAGATCATGTTGTTCGACGAACCCACCTCGGCGCTGGACCCCGAACTCGTCGGCGAGGTGCTGGGTGTGATGAAGAAACTCGCCGGTGAAGGCATGACCATGTTGGTGGTGACCCACGAGATGGGTTTTGCCCGCGAGGTCGCCGATCAGTTGGTGTTCATGGACGGCGGCGTGATCGCCGAGACCGGAGCGCCTCGCGAAATGCTGGCTCACCCCAAAGAGCAGCGCACCCAAGCGTTTCTATCCAAGCTGCTGTAGCGGCCGATCTCCTTACGCGGTCTTCTGTTGGCCCTTGCAGGGCGCGTAGACCTCGGCAAGAAACTGTTCGACCGCGACGGCGGCGTGCGCTGTCCGCGCCGAGCCGAAGGTGTCGAAAGCGTGCTGGGCGAACGGAAGTTCCGCGTAGACCACCGGCTGCAGGCTGACTTCGCGGAGCCGGGCCGCAAAGCTGCGGGCCTGTTCGACCGGGATCAACGAGTCGTTGGTTCCGTGCAGCACGAAGAACGGCGGGGCATCGGCGCCGACATAGGTGATCGGCGAGCTGGACCGGTAGGTGTCGGGGAAGTCGTTGCGCCGCTGCTTCATCACGTACTGCTCGAGTGTGGGGACCATCATTGGATGTAGCGCGGTGTCCGTTCGGGTGAAGTCATAGACCCCATAGAACGGGACCGCGGCCTGCACGCGGGTGTCGACGTCCTCAAAGCCGGGCTGAAACTGCGGAGCGTTGGCCGTCAACGCCGCAAGCGCCGACAGGTGCCCGCCCGCCGAACCGCCCGTGATCGCGATCCAGTGGGGGTCACCGCCGTACTCGGCAATGTGCGCCTTCACCCAGGCGATCGCCTGCTTGACATCGACGATCTGGTCCGGCCACGTCGATCGCGGGCTGAGCCGGTAGTTGATCGAGGCACAGATCCAGCCGAGTTCGGCGAGATGGCTCATCAGCGGGTGCGCCTGTCCGCGTTTGCTTCCCGTCGCCCACGCACCGCCGTGGACCTGCAGCAGGACCGGCGCCTTTCCGCCCCGGTCCAGATCCGGTCTGCGCCAGATGTCCAGATGATTCCTGCTGCCGTACTCCCCGTAGCTGATGTCGGTGTCGTGGGCATAGTCGCGGTAAACCCGCATCATCCGCACTACGCCGGGCTTCTTGGCGGTCGCCCCGGCTGCTGCGGGCCGTGTCCAGATGTCGGCGGACCCCGTGCGGCGGTCGGTGCCCAGACCTTCATCCAATGCGGTGGTGAGAGGTTCGTGGGCGCGGCGCGCAATTCGGTGCAGGAGGAAGAGCCCGAGCCAGGGCAACGCCGGCACCAGCCAGGCGATTCGTCGGACCCGTCCCGGCGCGCGTCGGGACGTCGCGCTCAAGGCCGCGGCCTGAGCGGCGAACAGCTGCAACGGCAGCTCCGAGGCGAACACGCCGAACACGAAGGCGAACACCGAGGGATAGCCGTTCCTGGCGAGGGGTTTGTAACCGTTCGCGGTGATGACTGCGGAGATTGCTGCGGTGAGCAGGGTTGCCAGTCGCTTCACATGGTCCTTCCGGGCCGAATTTCGCTGTAAATGTTCGGCCCACTTAACCACCAGCCCGGGAAACGAGGCGCGCCGACCTATGCTGAGGGGCATGCCGGCGGGTAGCTGGAGATCGGAAGTCTGGCGGTCGGCCGGCGACAGTGATCCGGCGGCGCCGATGTGGCGCGCCGCGCAGGTGTTCCGGCTGCTCAGCTTTGTCTATGCGCTGGGATTTCACATCGCGATCAATGCCGAACTGCAGCGACCCGGGTTGGGGTGGCTACTGTTTGCGGTCCTGACGGCGTGGACCGCCGCGTGCGCCGTCGCGTATCTGCGCGGTTTCGGTCGCAGGCCGGCGTGGGTGATCGCCGAACTCGCGGTCGTGGTGCTGCTGATGCTGTCGACGAAGTTGATCGCCACAGACCAGTGGGCGCTGGACAACCAGTCCTGGCCTACGACATTGTGGGCGACCAACGCGACCATCTCCGCGGCAATTCTGTTGGGCCCGGTGGCGGGGATGCTCAGCGGCCTGGCGGTCGCCGTCACGAGCACCGCGGTCAAGGGTGTGGTGAACGTCGACCTCGGCCGTAACGCGTCGCTCGTTATCGAACTCGCCGTCGGGTTGGCGGTGGGCATGGCGGCGCAGACCGCGCGGCGGTCCCACGCGGAACTCCAGCGTGCCGCCCGGCTGGCCGCGACCACCGACGAGCGTGAACGGCTGTCTCGAGAGGTGCACGACGGGGCGATTCAGGTGCTGGCCCTGGTGGCCCGTCGCGGACGTGAAATCGGTGGCGCCACAGCGGAGCTGGCCGAACTGGCCGGGCAGCAGGAACGGGCGCTGCGGCGGTTGGTGAGCACGGCCGACATCGACACCGGCGCGCAATCCGCTGCCGCGGTTGACGTGCGTGCGATGCTGCGGCGCCGGCAATCCGATCGCGTGTCAGTGAGCCTGCCGGCCACCCCGGTGCTTCTTGACGGGACGGTCGCGGCCGAACTGGAGGCCGCGGTCGTCAACGCACTGGAGAACGTGCGGTCGCATGCCGGCCCGGCGGCGCGTGCGTTCATTCTGCTGGAAGATCTGGGGGATTCCGTCACGGTCAGCATCCGCGACGACGGGGTGGGCATCGCCGCAGGCCGGCTCGAGGAAGCGGTGGGGGAGGGACGGATCGGCGTATCCAAATCCATTGTGGGACGGATGGATTGGCTCGGCGGCAGGGCACACCTCAACACCGCTCCCGGTGCGGGAACGGAATGGGAGCTGACCGTGCCCCGCAGCGGAAGGCGTCATGGCTGACGAGACAGCGGAGTCGCCGACGGTGATGGTGGTCGATGACCACCCGATCTGGCGCGACGCCGTCGCCCGTGACCTCGCCGAGGACGGCTTCCGCGTCGTCGCCACCGCCGACGGTGTCGGTTCGGCCCGACGCCGCGCCGCCGTGGTGCGGCCCGACGTCGTGGTCATGGACATGCGGCTGTCCGACGGCGACGGCGCCGAGGCGACCGCCGAAGTGCTGTCGGTGTCACCGTCGTCGCGTGTTCTGGTCTTGTCGGCCTCCGAGGAGCGGGAGGACGTGCTCGAGGCCGTGAAGGCGGGCGCCACCGGCTACCTGGTCAAAAGTGCGTCGAAGGCCGAACTGGGTGCCGCCGTCCGCGCGACCGCGGGTGGGCGTGCGGTCTTCACCCCGGGCCTAGCCGGGCTGGTGCTCGGCGAGTACCGGCGGATGGCGCAGAGCCCCGACTCCGGACCGTCGACACCCCGCCTGACGGATCGCGAGACCGAGATCCTGCGCCATGTCGCCAAGGGACTCACCGCCAAGCAGATCGCTTCGCGACTGTCGCTGAGCCATCGGACCGTCGAGAACCATGTGCAGGCGACGTTCGGCAAGCTGCATGTCGCGAACCGTGTCGAACTGGCACGGTATGCCATCGAACACGGCCTCGACACCGAAGCGGATACCTAGCGGATTCGGGTAGTCCTACTCATCCGTCGACACCCGGGACGCTGCACGATGGCGCCATGACCGAACCGCATCATGCCGTCATCTCCCGCCTTTCGGCCGATTTCGCCGCGATGTCCCGTCAACTGGCCAGGGTGTCCGGCGATCTGACCGAACTGGAGCGGCTCATCGCAAACCCCGCCCCGGCACCGCAACGCGCGGTGACACCGCAGTACCCGCCGCCCGTCGCGGGGTATTGGCCCCCGCAGTACCCGTACCAGGGCGCGGCCGCCCCGCCACCGATGCCGCCCGC
>JAOPWF010000669.1 GCA_025965815.1 Mycobacterium sp. | reverse complement strand
ATCGCCCGGCGGGGCGGAATGCGGGTAGAACGACGGGGCACCGCACTGACGGTCGTCATGCCTGCGTGATGCATCTTTTTCGCGAAGAGAGCACCATAGAGGGACTGCTAGCATTCGCCACGCCAAGCACCGTATTCGACGACAGGAGCTCAACATGAGCAACGACACACAACGTCGTCGGCCGAACGCACTTGAATACCTCCGTTATTGCTACGGGCGACAGCTGCCCGAATCGATGCGCGACTGGGTGCGAACCGACGTGGCAGGCAAAGGTGCCATGTCCCGCACCATTGTCCGCGTCACCATTCCCGCTCTACTGGTTCTGGGGCCGTTGTGGCTGATCCCGGCGACACCGTATATGCACGCCGGAATGACGCTGCTGATTCTCGTGCCCTTCGTCTACTTCGCGCATGCGCTCAATAAGATCTGGCGCCGGTATCGGCTGACCCAACACAATCTCGATCCGGACCTCGTTGACGAACTCGCCCGCAAGCGTGACGCCCATATCCACCGAGCGTATGAAGAGCGCTACGGGCCCAGGCCTTAGTCCGGCCCGAGGAGGCCCACAGTGTAATACACACGTGGGACTTGTTGCTGTGCAGTGCCTTTGAGGAATAACAGCCGTGCGGATGACCCTCCCGGTCGAGGAGAATGCCCGATCCCGGATTCGACTCGCCGTGGGGTTTCATCACCAGCAGCACCATCATCACCGTCCTCATCGTGGCCCTGTACGTCACGTTGCGACGACGGGACTGGTTGTAATTGACAGTCGACTGTCAAACGCCGGGGTTTTGCGGTCGCCGCCCACGGGTACCAGACTCATGCATCGAGACGGATGTGTCATACCCCTGGCCACGGCGACGGCGCTTTCAGGCGGCACTCGGGTGAGCACGGAAAGACGCCTAGCACAATGAATTCGAAGCATCGGCTTCCGGAAGAGCACAGCGCGCCCGCGGTGCAGCGTGGACAAAGCCACAAGCGACGGCCAGTCCGCCGCCAGAAGGTTGTTGCGGCCGTGGCCGGTGTGGCGATCGGCATCGCCGCTGCGGCGCTCTATTCGGTTGTCTCGCGCCACGACGGCGACTCACCCGCACCACCGCCGGGCCCGCAGGCCGCCACCGTCACGCAGACCGGGCGGATCACCGCGATATCCGAAACCTCTATCACCGCGCAGAGCAGCAACGGGTTCACCAGGAGCTACACGATCACGCCGCAGACAACGTCGATCGGGCTCCATCAAGGCGCCAGCCCGCGCGATCGATATTCGGTTAACGACGTCGTCACCATCGTGGCCACACTCAGCGGCGGCGCCGCGACTGCGACCGCGGTAACCAGCGAGCGGTTCGCAGACCTGAACGGGCCACCCATGGATGCGCCGGGCTCCCCCGGCATCAGCCCGACGCCGGCTGCGGGGTCGAGCTCCTGAGGTTCACTGTGGCTGGCAGACAGCCGATTTCGGCTCGTTAGTCGACGACGCCCCAAGGCTCTGGATCGCCGGGACAGGTGAACTCAGCACTCCGGTGGCGAAGGCCGGTACTGTCGCCCCATGAGCCATGAGCACGACCACCATCCGGGTCGCGAGCTGCCCCCAGGCATGGCCGAGCAGCTCGACCTCGCCTACGCCGGGATGGTGTCCTTCGGGCACCGACCATTCCTGACCGAGATCCACCAACTGGAGTCGTGGCGTCCCGATGTCGCGATCGTCGGCGCACCGTTCGACGTCGCGACAACGAACCGGCCCGGTGCCCGCTTCGGACCGCGGGCGATCCGGTCGACGGCCTACGAGCCGGGCACCTACCACATGGATCTGGGTCTGGAGATCTTCGACTGGCTGGAGGTCGTCGACTTCGGGGACGCCTGGTGCCCGCACGGGCAGACCGAGGTCTCACACGCCAATATCCGTGAGCGGGTGCACGCCGTTGCCTCCCGCGGCATCGTGCCGGTCGTCCTCGGCGGCGACCATTCGATCACCTGGCCGGCTGCCACCGCCGTCGCTGATGTGCACGGCTACGGCAACGTGGGGATCGTCCATTTCGACGCACATGCCGACACCGCCGACATCATCGACGGCAATCTCGCCAGCCACGGCACCCCGATGCGCCGGCTCATCGAGTCAGGCGCGGTTCCCGGGACACATTTCGTGCAAGTTGGGCTCCGCGGCTACTGGCCGCCCCAGGACGTGTTCGAGTGGATGCTGGAGCAGGGCATGACGTGGCACACCATGCAGGAGATCTGGGAGCGCGGATTCAAGGAGGTCATGCGCGACGCCGTGGCCGAGGCACTGGCCAAGGCCGACAAGTTGTACCTCTCCGTCGACATCGATGTCCTCGATCCGGCGCACGCGCCGGGCACCGGAACGCCGGAGCCCGGCGGCATTACCAGCGTCGACCTGCTTCGGATGGTGCGCCAGCTCTGCTACGAGCACGACGTTGCCGGTGTGGACGTCGTGGAGGTCGCCCCCGCCTACGACCACGCCGAACTCACGGTCAACGCCGCGCACCGCGTGGTTTTCGAGGCGCTTGCCGGCATGGCCGCTCGGCGTCGTGACGCGGCCGGGGCTAAGGCCGGTCCCCCGTCACGCTGACCTCTGCGGTTCCTGATCACTGGACTCGACGTCGGGATGACGTCCGATGTGGGCTTCGCGGCGCATCCGTTCCACCATGTGCGGATAGTGCAGTTCGAAGGCTGGGCGCTCGGAACGGATACGTGGCAGCTCGGTGAAGTTGTGCCGCGGCGGCGGCGAGCTCGTGGCCCATTCCAGTGAGTTCCCGTAGCCCCACGGGTCGTCGACCGTCACCGGCTCGCCGTAGCGCCAGCTCTTGAACACGTTCCAGGTGAACGGCAGCACCGATATGCCGAGGATGAACGCGCCGATCGTGGAGACGATGTTCAGCGTGGTGAAGCCGTCGGTGGGCAGATAGTCGGCGTAACGACGCGGCATCCCTTCGTCGCCGAGCCAGTGCTGCACCAGGAATGTGGTGTGGAAGCCGATGAACGTCAGCCAGAAGTGCAGCTTGCCCAGCCGTTCATCGAGCAGGCGTCCGGTGATCTTCGGAAACCAGAAATAGACGCCGGCGTAGGTGGCGAAAACGATGGTGCCGAACAACACGTAGTGGAAGTGCGCGACGACGAAGTAGCTGTCGGTGACGTGGAAGTCGAGCGGGGGGCTGGCCAGCAGCACGCCCGAGAGCCCGCCCAGCAGGAACGTCACCAGGAAGCCCACGGAGAACAGCATCGGTGTCTCGAACGTCAACTGGCCCTTCCACATCGTGCCGATCCAGTTGAAGAACTTGATACCGGTGGGCACCGCGATCAGGAACGTCGTGAAGCTGAAGAAAGGAAGAAGTACGGCACCGGTGGCGTACATGTGGTGCGCCCAGACGATTCCCGACAGCGCGCCGATGCTGATGGTCGCGTAGATCAGGGTGGTGTAGCCGAAGATCGGCTTGCGGCTGAACACCGTGAAGATATCGGAGACGATGCCGAAGAACTGCAAGGCTACGATGTACACCTCGGGATGGCCGAAGAACCAGAACAGGTGCTGCCACAGGAGTGGGCCTCCTTTGGCCGGGTCGTAGATGTGCGCGCCGAGGTGGCGGTCAGCGGCCAGGCCGAACAG
>JAOPWF010000333.1 GCA_025965815.1 Mycobacterium sp. | reverse complement strand
TTCGTGCCGACACCGGTCGGGGTGTTCTTCGGGCCGGACGGCACCAAGACGCCGGGTCAACGCGTGCCCGACCCCTACTTCGGTGGCGCGGGCCCGGCGCGGACCGGCTGCATCGAATGCGGATCCTGCATGACCGGGTGCCGCTACGGCGCCAAGAACACGCTGGTGAAGAACTACCTCGGACTCGCGGAATCCGCTGGCGCGCAAGTACATCCGATGACGACGGTCACCTCGTTCAAGCAGCGCCCGGACGGCGTCTGGGAAATCAGCACCGCACGAACCGGGCGGTGGCTGCGCCGGAAGAAGAAGACCTTCACCGCGACCAATCTGGTGCTGGCCGCGGGCACGTGGGGCAGCCAGAAACTGCTGTTCAAGATGCGCGACACGGGCAGGCTGCCGGAGTTGTCCGACAAGCTGGGCGTGCTGACGCGGACGAATTCCGAGTCGATCGTCGGTGCCGGCCGGCTCGAGGTGAAGCCCGACCTCGACCTGACCCACGGCGTGGCGATCACGTCGTCGATTCACCCTACCGCCGATACGCACGTCGAACCGGTCCGCTACGGCAAGGGCTCGAACGCGATGGGGCTGTTGCAGACGCTGATGACCGACGGTGCGGGTCCGGGCGGAACGGACGTGCCGCGGTGGAAGCAACTGTTCCGCAATGCCGAGGCCGACCCGCGCGGCACCCTGCGGCTGCTCAATCCCCGCCGGTGGAGCGAGCGCACGATGATTGCCCTGGTCATGCAGCACCTGGACAACTCGATCATCACGTTCACCAAGCGCAGCAAGCTCGGCATCCGCCGGATGTACAGCAAGCAGGGCCACGGTGAGCCGAACCCGTCCTGGATCCCGGCCGGCAACGAGGTCACCCGCCGCATCGCCGAGAAGATCGACGGTGTCGCGGGTGGTACCTGGGGCGAGCTGTTCAACATCCCGTTGACCGCGCACTTCCTCGGCGGCGCCGCCATCGGCGACGGCCCCGAGCACGGCGTGATCGATCCGTACCACCGGGTCTACAACTATCCGACGATGTTCGTCGTCGACGGGGCGGCGATCTCGGCGAACCTCGGCGTGAATCCGTCGCTGAGCATCACCGCGCAGGCCGAGCGGGCCGCATCGCTGTGGCCGAACAAGGGCGCGAACGATCTGCGGCCGCGCCAGGACGAGGCCTATCAGCGGCTTGATCCGATTCCACCGGAGCACCCCGTGGTGCCGGCCGAGTCGCCAGCGGCGCTGCGCCGGCTGCCGATCACCTCGGCGGGCTGACCCGGCTCCCCGGCAGCACTCCGTGCCGGCGTGCGGGCTCGCGGCCGGGCGGTTGCGGCGGGGGAGGCAGCAGCGCGCGGCGCGGCCTGATGGCGACAGTGGTCGGCGCACGCGTGGTCAGCCCGATCTCCCTGCCGGCGTGCCGGATCGTCATCCCACCTTCGGGTCCGTCGCGCAAAATGTAGGTCACGTTGGCGTGGTCGACGTCCACCGTCAGCCGAAACTTCCTCCAGCGCAAGCGGAATCGCAAGCACGAGATGCCGTCTGGGAGGTGCGGGTCAAGCGACAGCACGCCTTCGTCGTCGCGTAAGCCGCCGAAGCCGGCGACCAGCGCGGTCCATGCTCCGGCTAGGGAAGCTATGTGCAGGCCGTCGCGGGTGTTGTTGTGAAGGTCGCGCAGGTCGATCATCGCCGCCTCGTAAGCGTAGTCGTGCGCCAACTCCAGGTGTCCCACCTCGGCGCACATCACTGCCTGGGTACATGCCGACAGCGAGGAGTCGCGCACCGTGCGTCGTTCGTAGTAGTCGACGTTGCGCGCCTTCTGGTCGGGCGTGAATGCGTGGCCGCGCCAGTGCATGGCCAGCTCCAGATCGGCCTGCTTGATCACCTGTGACGGATATAGCCGGACGTACGGTTCGTGCAGCAACAACGGGTAGGTGGTGTTCTCCGAAAAGTCCCATTCCCGAAGGGTTGTGAAGCCCGCGCACTGCTGGTGGACGCCCAGTTCCCCGTCGTACGGGATGTACGCGTCGTCGGCCGCGTCGCGCCAGGCCGCGCTCTCCTCGGTACTGACTCCCATGGCGTGCGCCGCCTCGGCCTGGCGTGTACATGCCTCGGCCGCGCTGCGCAGGTTGTGCGCCGCCATCAGGTTGGTGAAGACGTTGTCGCGGACGATGGCCGTGTACTCGTCGGGGCCGGTGACCCCGTCGAGGTGCCACACGCCGTGGCGGTCGTGGTGTCCGAGCGAGAGCCAGAGCCGGGCGGTCTCAACCAGCACCGCGAGGCCGCACTCCTTCTCCAACGAGTGGTCGCCCGTCACCGTCCGATACCGCTCGAACGCCATGGCGATGTTGGCGTTGACGTGCCACGCCGCCGTGCCGGCCGGCCAGTAGGCCGAGCACTCCTCGCCGGCGATCGTCCGCCACGGAAAGGCCGCCCCTTCGAGGTCGAGCTGGGCCGCGCGTTCAATGGCGAGGTCGAGTATCGACGCGCGCCACCGCAGCGCGTCCGCGGCCGCTTGAGGTTTGGTGTAGGTCAGGACGGGAAGCACGAAACCCTCGGTGTCCCAAAAGGCGTGGCCGTCATAGCCCGGGCCGGTGAGTCCCTTGGCCGCGATCGCCCGACGTTCGGCGCGCGCGCTGGCCTGCAGCACATGGAAGAGTCCGAACCGTACTGCCTGCTGGATTTCGGGGTCGCCCTCGACCTCGACGTCGGCGCTGTCCCAGAATTCGTCGAGGTACCCGCGCTGCGACTCCAGCAACCCCTGCCACCCGCTGTAGCGCGCGCCGGCGAGCGCCCCGGAAACCTGGTCGCGCAGCGCAGGCCGGGAGCGCAGGCTCGACCACCCGTAGGCCAGATATTTGACGATGCGCAGCTGCTGGCCGGGGCGCAGCCCGCAGATCACCGTGGTGCGCGCCCAGTCCTCACCCGCGGCGGTCTCGACCTCGACCCGTCCGGGCACCTCGACGTCGTGGTCCATCGCGGCCGCCATCGTCAGTCCACTGGCCCGGGTGCGGTGCACGAGCAGCGCCGCCCGCTCGCTGTGTTCGTGATGGACGGGCTGCAGCGGGTTCGTCAGGGCGGCCGCGACGCGGGGGTCGGCCGATATCGGCGGCTGGTCCTCGTTGGTGACGAGCTCGGATTGCACCGTCACCCGCGCGAATTCGTCGAGCGCCTCCACCACGTATTCGATGGCGGCCACGCCGCGCTGCGCCAGCGACACCAGTCGCGTCGTGGTCAGTTTGACGCTCTTGCCCGCGGGCGACCTCCACCGTGTTCGGCGGGTCAGGGTCCCCGCCCGCATATCGATGACCCGCTCGTGTTCGAGCAGGTCGCCGTAGCGGACGTCAAAGGGCTCATCGTCGACCAGGAGGCGGATGATCTTGCCGTTGGTGACGTCGACGATCGTCTGGCCGTCCTCCGGCTACCCGTACCCCGCCTCCGCGTACGGCAGCGGACGGGTCTCGTAGAACGAGCCGAGGTAGGTGCCCGGCAGGCCGTAGGGCTCGCCCTCGTCGAGGTTGCCGCGCAGGCCGATGTGACCGTTGGACAGGGCGAACAGCGACTCCGACTGGGCGAGCAGGTCGAGGTCGAGCCACGTCTCGCGCACATGCCATGGCTCGACCGGGAACGCGCCGTCGGTGATCATTGCGCGCTCAGCAGCTCGGCCAGGTCGGTGACGACGACGTCGGCTCCGCTTCGGCGCAGGGCATCCGACTGACCTACCCGATCGACGCCGACCACATACCCGAAGCCTCCCACGCGACCGGCCGCAACGCCGGCAAGGGCGTCCTCGAACACCGCCGCCTCGCCGGGGTCGACCCCGAGCAGCTGCGCGGCCCGCAGGAACGAGTCGGGGGCCGGCTTACCGGGGATGTGCTCCTCGCGCATCGTCACGCCGTCCACCACATGCTGGACGAACTTGTCGAGGCCGGTCATCTTGAGCACGTCGCGGGTGTTGGCGCTCGATGACACCACCGCCGCGGGAAGACCCGCGGCGGCCGCCGCTTCCAGGTAGCGGCGCGACCCGTCGAAGACCTGGACGCCGTCGTTGTGCAGGACCTGCAGGAACATCTCGTTCTTGCGGTTGCCCAGCCCGTTCACCGTCTCGGCCCCGGGATCGTCCCCTGCACCACCTTCGGGGAGCTCGGTGCCGCGGCTTGCGAGGAAGGAGCGGACCCCGTCCTCGCGTCTCTTGCCGTCCACGTACTTCAGGTAGTCGGCATCGGGGTCGAACGGGACGAATTTCTCTCCGGCGCGCTCGGCGTGATCCCGGAGGTAGGCGTCGAACATCGCCTTCCAGGCCTTCTTGTGCACACTCGCCGTGTCAGTGAGCACGCCGTCGAGGTCGAACAGACCGGCGTGCACGTTGTTCGGCAGACCCAGCACGGCGTACCTCGCTCTCCACTCACTGGCGGTGTGCGAGCCGCATGACTGCACGCCCTCCCGCTCCTCTGGCCATTCTCGCAAGATATGCCGGTGCGTCTTGGCTAATGTGGCAACGGGCCTGTGCCACCGGAAGCATTGAACCGAATCTCTGCAAGTTCACTGAGTTAATGAACTACGCTCCCTAAGCATTATGAAGGTTAGGAAGCTGGCCGGCGTGCTGCTGGCAACCGCGGGCGCGCTGGGTGCCGTCACACTCGCCGGACCACCAGCGGCGCAGGCCGATGCGGTGGCCTATCTGGTCAACGTCACGGTGCGGCCGGGCTACAACTTTCCCAACGCCGACGCCGCGCTCGGCTACGGCCACAGCGTATGCGACCGGGTCGCGGCCAAGGAGAGTTATTCGCAGCTCATCGGCGAGGTGCAGAACGACTTCAACACGTCCGACTACTACCAGGCGGGGTACCTGATCAACCAGTCCGTGAACGAGCTGTGCCCTGCCCAGATCTGGCAGCTGAGGCAGTCGGCGGGCGGCTACACGCTGCCGCCGGGGACCTGATCGGATCGGGTCCGTCGGTCAACTCCGCTGGTGGGCCGCCACTAGACTGAGCTCGTGGATTCGGACTCGCCGCCTTCGTCGCCCCGCCCGGTGCTCGTGGTCGACTTCGGCGCCCAGTACGCGCAGCTGATCGCGCGACGCGTCCGCGAGGCGCGGGTCTATTCGGAAGTCATCCCGCACTCGGCCAGTGTCGATGAGATCAAGGCCAAAGATCCGCAGGCGATCGTGCTGTCCGGCGGGCCGGCCAGCGTCTACGCCGAGGGTGCCCCGCAACTCGATCCGGCACTGTTCGACCTCGGCGTACCGGTGTTCGGCATCTGCTACGGCTTCCAGGCGATGGCACAGGCCCTCGGTGGCACCGTGGCCCACACCGGAACCAGTGAGTACGGCCGCACCGAACTGAAAGTCGATGGCGGCGAACTGCATTCGGGACTGCCTGACACTCAGCCGGTGTGGATGAGCCACGGCGACGCGGTGACCGCCGCGCCGGATGGCTTTGAGGTGGTCGCCACCAGCGCCGGTGCACCGGTGGCCGCATTCGAGGATCGCGCGCGTCGTCTGGCCGGAGTGCAGTACCACCCGGAGGTGATGCATTCGCCGCACGGCCAGCAGGTGCTGAGCCGGTTCCTGCACGATTTCGCCGGTATCGGCGCATCGTGGACCGCCGCCAATATCGCCGACGCGCTGATCGAGCAGGTGCGTAACCAGATCGGCGACGGCCGGGCGATCTGCGGGCTGTCCGGTGGGGTGGACTCGGCGGTGGCCGCCGCGCTGGTGCAACGCGCCATCGGCGATCGGCTGACCTGTGTCTTCGTCGACCACGGCCTGTTGCGTGCCGGTGAGCGGGCGCAGGTGCAACGCGATTTCGTCGCCGCCACCGGGGCCAACCTGGTCACCGTCGACGCCGAGTCCACCTTCCTGGCCGCGTTGTCCGGGGTGACCAACCCCGAGGGCAAGCGCAAGATCATCGGCAGGGAGTTCATCCGCGCTTTCGAAGGCGCGGTACGAGACACGTTGGGCGCCAACGACGCCGAAGTCGAGTTCCTCGTTCAGGGCACGCTGTACCCGGATGTGGTGGAATCCGGTGGCGGCACCGGAACGGCCAATATCAAGAGCCACCACAACGTCGGCGGTCTGCCCGACGACCTGAAGTTCAAACTCGTCGAGCCGCTGCGGCTGCTGTTCAAGGACGAGGTGCGCGCGGTCGGCCGCGAGCTCGGGCTGCCCGAGGAAATCGTTGCCCGCCAACCCTTTCCCGGTCCCGGCCTGGGTATCCGGATCGTCGGCGAGGTCACGGCCAACCGGCTGGACACGCTGCGCCGCGCCGACGCCATCGCCCGCGAGGAGCTGACGGCCGCCGGGTTGGACAACCAGGTCTGGCAGTGTCCGGTGGTGCTGCTGGCCGACGTCCGGTCGGTGGGGGTGCAGGGCGACGGCCGCACCTACGGACATCCGATCGTGCTGCGCCCGGTCTCCAGCGAGGACGCCATGACCGCCGACTGGACCAGGGTTCCGTACGAGACGCTGGAGCGGATCTCGACCCGGATCACCAACGAGGTCGCCGAGGTCAACCGGGTGGTGCTGGACGTCACCAGCAAGCCGCCGGGCACCATCGAATGGGAGTGATCGCACCCGCCTATCCCGCTTGACGCTGTCGGCGGGCAGGTGTTTACTCGCTGTATCGAACATACATTCGAACACAGGGCGATCGAACGGCCCCGGGAGGTGCGGCGATGACGGCAGCGTTTGCCCTTGAGCAGGGGCGTCCCGACCGTGCTGAGCAGCTACAACAGCTGCGTCGCCAGATGGCGGTGGTGTCCGGGAAGGTGGGCGGTGGCCGCCGCGGGCCGCAGCCGTCGAACGACGTGTTGCCCGAGTCCGAAAATTTGCTGCCGATTCCCGAATCCCTGGCAGAACTGCTGAGAACCCCGTTGCCACGGGGAACGGTGGCGGTGCTGTCGGGTGCCCGGTCGCTGCCGTTGAGCATGGCGGCGGCGGTGACGGCCGCGGGCGGCCATGTGGCCATTGTCGGCCAGCCCGACGTGGGTCTGCTGGCCGCGGTCGAGATGGGCGCGGACCTGAGCAGGCTCGCGGTCATCCCCGATCCCGGGACCGATCCGGTCGAGGTCGCGGCCGTGCTGATGGACGGGATGGATCTGGTGGTGCTCGGTCTGGGCGGCCGTTCGGTGCCGGCGACACGCGCCAGGGCGGTGGTGGCCCGCGCCCGGCAGAAGGGCTGCACGCTGCTGGTCAGCGACGGCGACTGGCAGGGGGCTTCGATGCGGTTGGACGCCCGGGTCAGCGGCTACGAGGTGACCGGCGCGGGCTGGGGACACCACCCGCTTGCGGGGGATGGTGCGCCCGCCCCCGGATGCGGGCGGATCAGCCGGGTGCGGCTGGCCATGCGTGCGCGGGGCCGGTCCTTCGGCGGGGTGCGCGCCGCTGCCGGCGGATAAGAAGCATGCAGTCCCGGGTGCTGGCCATCTGGTGTATGGACTGGCCCGCGGTGGCCGCCGCGGCCGCTGCGGGTCTGCCGCCGACCGCGCCGGTGGCGGTCACGCTGGCCAACCGGGTGATCGCCTGCTCGGCTGCCGCCCGCGCCGCCGGGGTCCGGCGTGGTCTGCGCCGACGGGAATCGCAGGCCCGGTGCCCACAGCTGCATGTCGTCACCGCCGACCCGGCCCGCGATGCCCGATTTTTCGAAGACGTGACGGCCGCGGTGGATGATCTGGTGCCCCGGGCCGAGGTGCTGCGGCCCGGCTTGCTGGTGCTGGCCGTTCGCGGGGCGGCCCGTTATTTCGGGTCCGAGCAGGAGGCCGCTGTGCGGCTGGTCGACGCGGTGGCCGCGGCCGGTGCCGAGTGTCAGGTCGGGATCGCCGATCAGCTGCCGACCGCGGTCTTCGCCGCCCGCAGTGGGCGGGTCGTCAATCCCGGCAAGGATGCGCTGTTCCTGTCCGCGCTGTCGATCCGGCAGCTGGCCACCGAGCCGAGCCTGTCGGCACCCGGCCGCGACGATCTGGCGGATCTGTTGTGGCGGATGGGAATTCGAAACATCGGTCAGTTCGCCGAACTGTCACGCACCGACGTGGCATCCCGGTTCGGCGCCGACGCGGTGGCCGCGCACCGGTTCGCCCGCGGTGAGCCGGTGCGCGGGCCGTCGGGACGCGAACCGCCGTCGGAGCTGGACGCCGAACTGCGTTGCGATCCGCCGATCGACCGGGTGGATGCCGCGGCGTTCGCCGGTCGGTCGCTGGCCGGCACCCTGCACCGAAGCCTGGAGTCGGCCGGTGTCGGGTGCACCCGGCTGGCCATTCACGCCGTCACCGCCAACGGTGAAGAGCTGAGCCGGGTATGGCGGTGCGCCGAGCCGCTGACCGAAGACGCCACCGCCGACCGGGTGCGCTGGCAACTGGACGGCTGGCTCAACAGGCGTATCCGGCGGGCAGGAGCGAACGGGGATCAGCCCAGCCGCGACCGGCCGACCGCCCCGGTGACGATGCTGCGGCTGCAGCCGGTGGAAGTGGTCTCCGCCGAGGCGCTGCAGCTGCCGTTGTGGGGTGGCATCGGCGAAGAGGACCGGCTGCGCGCGCGCCGCGCCTTGGTGCGGGTTCAGGGACTGCTGGGGCCCGGGGCGGTGCAGGTGCCGGTGCTCAGTGGCGGCCGCGGACCGGCCGAACGCATCACCCTCACACCACTGGGCGACGAGCTGGTGCCCCGGGCCGACCCGGGTCAACCGTGGCCCGGCCAACTGCCCGAGCCGTCACCGACCGTGTTGCTCGACGATCCGGTGGACTTGCTGGACGCTCAGGGCAACCCGGTGCGCGTGACCAGCCGCGGAATGTTCTCCGCTGACCCGGTCCGGCTGGCCGCGCCCGATGTCTCGCGGGAGGGGCCGTTGCGCTGGTGGGCCGGGCCGTGGCCGGTAGACGAACGCTGGTGGGATCCGCAGGCTGGGCAGACGCGCACCGCCCGGGCCCAGGTGCTGCTCGACGATACCGACGACGGCGCGGGCCGGGCGATGCTGCTGTGTTACCGACAGCGGCGGTGGTACCTCGAGGGTATCTACGAGTAGCAGTCAGCCCAGCCGACGTGCGAACGGGCCGACCCGCTGGATGAACCGCTCGAAGAAGGCCGCGGGGTCGACGCCGATCCCGATCTGCGCGTTGGCTTTCCGGCCCCAGCGCCCGGTCCAGTCGACCACTGTCATGCCGCGGGTGATGGTGCCGTCCAGTTCGACGTCGACCGCGCCGGTCCGGGTCTGCACCAGTCCGGGATCCAGGGCGACCGCCGCGGCGAGCGGATCGTGCAGGTGTGCCAGATACCCTTCGCCCTGGTCGAAATGGAACTCGAAATAGAACCGCATGGCGTCTTCGAGCACCCGGATCAGTGGATTGGACGCCAGCGATCTGGTGCCGCGGGCGTCGAGCACGCTCATCGGCACCGTCGACGAATCCGCCGCGGCCGCCAGCCTGGCCAGGATCGTCGGCGTCATCGCGATGTTCTCGGTGAGGTTAAGGCCCAACACGAGCGGAAGGCTTTCCGGCGTTTGCGAATCCGCCGTTGTCGCCCAGGTGCTGAACACCTCGGCCGCCGCCTCGGGATCCACGCTGATATTCCATTCGGCCACCGGCGTGGTGTTGCCGCGATAGTCGAAGGAGCCGCCCATGATCACCAGGCGGCGCAGCAGGGTCGGCAACGCGGGCTCGGCACGCAGCGCGAGCGCCAGGTTGGTCAACGGGCCGGTGACCAAGCCGATCAACTCTCCGGGGTAGGCGTGGGCCGCGCGGATCCAGGCCTCCGCGGAGTCGTGGGCGGTCAGCTGGCGGTCGCCGGACGACAGCTGCGCATAGCCAAGGCCCGCGGGGCCGTGGGTGTCCTCGGCGGTCCGCAGTGGGCTGCTGACCGGCTGCTCGGCACCCTTGGACACCGGCACGCCGGTGACCTGGCACAGTTCCAGCAGTCCGAGGTTGTTGAGGCAAACCTCTTGCACGGGAACGTTTCCCGCGGTCGATGCGATGCCGACCAGTTCGGCGTCGGGGCTGGCCAGCAGGTACACCAGCGCCATCGCGTCATCGACGCCGGTATCGACATCGGCGAAAACCGGAACGACAGCGGCTGACCCATCATCCTCCGCTGTCACGCCGCCAACGATACGGCCAGGGCGGCGGGCTCACCAATGCACGCCGGGCACCCGGCGTACCGCCCGCTTGACCGGCCGGGGAACCCGAAACGTGGTAACGGCACGGGCCGGCCGGCGCGGCCGTCGCTGTGCCGGCCGATCGACGGTCTCCGACGGGATCAGCCCGCGTGCGGCGGCCGAATCGGGATAGCCGAGGTAGAGCTGATGCAGAATGCGGCGCGACAACTTCGGGGTGAAGTAGTTGCCGATATCGGCGAGCGTGCCCAGCGGGGTGTCGATGCGCACCGGCTTGTCGACCAGGGCGCGCACCACCATCGCCGCCGCGTGCTCGGGGCTGATCGCCGGGACCGGGTTGAGCCGCCGCGACGGGGCGATCATCGGGGTTCGTACCAGCGGCATGTGGATCGTGGTGAACGTGACGTGGTCGGACAGCGTCTCGGTGGCGACCACATCGGTGAACGCGTCCAGCGCGGCCTTGGTCGGCAGGTAGGAGCTGTACTTGGGATTACGGGCCTGAACGCCGGCACTGGAGACATTCACCACGTGGCCGAACCGGCGTTCCTGCCAGTGTGGCAGAAGCGCGAGCACCATCCGCACCGCGCCGAAGTAGTTGACCGCCATCACGCGCTCGTAGTCGTGCAGCCGGTCGGTGGAGGCGATGACCGAGCGCCGGATCGACCGCCCGTCGTTGTTCACCAGATAGTCGACATGCCCGAACCGGCCGAGGATGTCCTTGACGGTGTGCTCGACGGACGGCGTGTTGGTGACGTCGCAGGTGAAGGCGTGCGCGTCACCGCCTGCGGCCCGGATCTCGGCGACCAGGCCGTCGAGCGCCTCGGCGTTACGGGCGAGTGCGAACACCGTGGCCCCGCGTTCGGCGACCGCGATCGCCGAGGCCCGCCCGATGCCGCTGGACGCGCCGGTGATGATCACGTGCCGACCCACCAGCGGTCCGGCCGGGTCGTCGCGACGGGCCCGGTCCGGATCCAGCTGCCCGGCCCAGTACCGCCACAGCTGCGGTGCGTAGGACGAAAACTCCGGCACGGCGATCCCGCTGCCACGCAGCGCCTTCCGGGTGTTTTCCGAGGCGAACGTTGGTGCCAGGTCGACGACGTCGAGGATCTCGGCCGGAATGCCGAGCTGGGTCACCGCCATATTGCGCAGCACCCTGGCCCGGCCGCTGGCCTTCAGGAAGGGTGTGGCCACCGCGCCGGGCAGGGACCCGCGCAGCGGCGGCAGCCCCGCGGTCGCGGCGATCCCGCGATATATCGTCCGCAGACCGATGTTCTTCGGCGCCGTGAGGTGGAACGTCTGGCCGTCCCGGCCGTCGGCATGCAGCAAGGCCACCAGCGCGTCGACGACGTAGTCGACCGGCACGATGTTGGTGCGGCCGGTGTCGGGGAGCACAATCGGGGTGAAGCGCGGCAACCTCGCCAGCTTCGCCAGGATCGGAAAGAAGTAGTACGGCCCGTCGACCTTGTCCATTTCGCCGGTGCGGGAATCGCCGACGACAACCGCGGGCCGGTAGACGCGGAAGCGCAGCCCCGGTGTGGACCGCACCAGCAGTTCGGCCTCGAACTTGGTCTGGTGATAGGGCGTCGGCAGCTGCTGCGCGACGTCGAAATCGTCCTCGGTGTACTCGCCGGCGAAGGTGCCCGCCACCGCGATGGACGAGACATGGTGCAAAGTCGCGTCCAGCCGTCGCGTCAGCTCGATGACGGCCCGCGTGCCGTCCACATTCCCGGCCCGCTGTTCGGCCTCACCCGCGGTGATGTCGTAGATCGCAGCGCAGTGCACGACATGGTCGACCGGCCCGATCTCGGCGATCGTCTGCTCGCCGAGCCCGAGATCCGCCAGTGTCAGGTCGCCGACCAGTGCTTTCGCACGCTCGCCGCACGCGAAGGCGAGGCGCTCGAACCGGGTCAGCGACTCCCGGCGCACCAGCACCCAGACTTCGGCGTCGGGCCGCTCGGCCAGAATTCTCGATACCACTCGGCGGCCGATAAACCCGGTACCGCCGGTAACGACATAGCGCATGTCAGCCATCGTCGCGGCTGCGCGGGCAAACGTCAATACCGGCCGCCGGCTTAGCAGCGCGCGGCCCGCCCGGGCGGGAAGTAGCCTTCCTGCGTCGCCATGCACACCAGCTCGCCGGTGCGGTTGTAGATCGTCCCGGTCGACTTCCCCCGCCCGCCGATGAGGCTGGGCAGCCGCTGGTCGTAGAGCAGCCAGTCGGAGAAGTCCGCGGGGTGGTGAAACCAGACGGAGTGGTCGACCAGCGCGGACAGCCGCGGCCCCGACGGCGTCGCGCCAACCACCGTCATCGCGCCTTCCAGCAACGTCAGCGCGCTGATGTAGGCCAGCAGGCAGCTGTTCACCACCAGGTCGTCGGGAACGGTGCCTTCTGCGTGCAGCCACAGCCGGACTTCCGGTCGCGGCGGTTGGTCGGGATCCCAGATCCGCGGCATTCCGTCGACGTAGCGCATGTCAAAGGGACGCTGCTGCTTCCACCACCCTCCCTCGTCGCCGTAGGGCGCCACCTGCTCCGACACGCTGACCAACGTCTCCGGGTCGGGTGCGTCCGGAGCCTGCTGCCGGTATTCGACCGGCTCGCCGCTGCCCGAACTGTAGGACGCCAGCGCCTCGAACAGCACGGCGTCGTTCTGAGTTGCCGTCACCCGCCGGGTGGAGAACGTGCCACCGTCGCGCAGCGATGTCACCTGATAGCGCACCTGGTGCCGGGCATCGCCGAGGCGCAGGAAATACATGTGCGCGCTGTGCGGCGGGCGTCCGGAGGTGGTCCGGCTCGCCGCCATCAACGCCTGGGCGGCGACCACGCTGCCGATGATGTGGTGATTGGGACTGTCCTGTTGGTTGCCCAGGAACGACCCGTCGCTGTCCTGCTCGAGGTCGAACAGGGCCAGCACCTGGTTGATCCCCGATGTCATTAGCCCACCTAATCATGCGGCGGTGTCGATGGCGCACCCGGGTGTTGCTACGGCGCGGGCTTGGTGCCGTCCCAGTCCACCAGCGTCCAGCCGTCGGCGGGATTTCCGTTGAGCCGCCGTGCGAGAACGCGATCGGTTTGGCGCCGCCGCTGTCGTAGATGTCCCGGACCGCCGCGCCGAACTCATCGTTGAACTGGTTGCCGCCGACCGATTCGGGGGTGCGAGCGCGCCCGCCGAGGTCTCCCGCAGCCCGGGAAGGACGTTGACCGGCTCCCCGAGATCCTTCGACAACGGTGCCGCGGTCTGCTGAGTCCGCACCATCGTCGAGGCGAAGATGCCGTCATAGTCATTGTGCCGCAGTGGGTCCGCGACCTGGTTGGCCTGCTCGGATCCCCGTCGGCGTCAGGCCTGGACCGGGAACGGCGTGGTGGCTGGCTGGCGTGGCCGGACGCGCAGGCACCGACAAGGAACACCGCGGCGAGCGCGGCTCCGCCCTTGACGAGTGTTCGACGGCTGCGGGGCATGCGTATCAGCGTGCCCCACCGGGAGCGGCTATCGTCCGGTGGACAGGAAAGGGGAGTCAATGGCGATCGATCCCACGGCAATTGGCGCGACGACGGAACCGCAGCTCTTCGAATGGACCGACCGCGACACCTTGCTTTATGCGCTCGGTGTGGGCGCAGGCACCGCGGACCTCGCGTTCACCACCGAGAGCAGCCACGGCATTCCCCAGCAGGTGCTGCCGACCTACGCCGTCATCGCCTGTTCGCCGTTCACTGCGCTGGCGAAGATCGGAACGTTCAACCTCGGCCTGCTGCTGCACGGATCTCAGCAGATCCGGCTGTTCTCGCCGCTGCCCCCCGCGGGCAAGTTGAGCGTGGTGGCCGAGGTCGCCGACATCCAGGACAAGGGTGAGGGCAAGAACGCGGTGGTGATACTGCGGGGCCGCGGCACGGACCCGAAGACGTCGGCGGTCGTAGTGGAGACCCTGACCACACTGGTGATCCGCGGCGCCGGCGGGTTCGGTGGTGAGCCCGGGCAGCGCGCGAAGGGGCCGGAGCTTCCCGAGCGGGAACCCGACGCGCGCATCGCCCTGCCCACCCGTGAGGACCAGGCGCTGATCTACCGGCTCTCCGGCGACCGAAACCCGTTGCACAGTGACCCGTGGTTCGCCCGCGAGATGGCGGGCTTTCCGAAGCCGATCCTGCACGGGCTGTGCACCTATGGGGTGGCCGGCCGCGCGCTGGTCGCCGCACTCGGCGACGGCGACGCATCGAAGATCAGCTCGGTGGCGGCGCGTTTCACCTCACCGGTGTTCCCCGGCGAGACGCTGACCACCTCCATTTGGCGCACGGCGCCGGGCCAGGCGGTGTTCCGCACCGAGGCCGCAGGCCTGGACGGCTCGGATACCCGGATGGTCCTCGAGGACGGCGTGGCCGAGTACACCGACTGAGAGCTAAAGTCCGGATGGATAAGTCTCCGGTACCTCGCCGGCGATCCACTCACTGGTCAGCTCGAGTGGCTCCAACGCTCGCGTGTTCTCTAGGTGGATCATCGCGTCGAACTGTTCGGCCGGCCGGACATGGAAATAGTGGCTCTGCCGTTCGGTCTCGGGTCGGTAGATCACCCCGATCGCACGGCCCAACCGGACGTCATCCAGCGGCTCGGCCGATACCCCGTCTCCGCGTTCCTGGCGCATGGCAACGAAGAACGCGTCCTTCTCGGTTTCGTGGAACAGTTCCTCGACGCTGTTGGGGAGGCCGGGTCTGACCGTCTTGCGCTCCGCGATGCCACCCCATTCGCTGGCGGCGGTCACGGTTCCGCTGTAGGTGCACATGCCGATCAGCCTCGACTTGTCGCCGTAACTCTCCCGTGCGATTTGTCCCAATGTGATCTGGCCGTCGGCGGACACCTCGGTCGCGCGGGCATCGCCGACGTGGGAGTTGTGGGCCCACACCACGATTCGGGAGGATAGCGAGTCGTCGTGATCCAGGTGCTCGAGCAACGCGTCCAGGGTGTCCGCCATGTGCAGGTCCCGCAGATTCCAGGTGTTGACCCGCCCGGTGAACATCCCGCGGTAGTACTCCTCGGCATTGCGGACGACCTGTGCGTTGCGCTCGGCGTAGAACTGTTCATCCTCGGCGAGCAGCCCGTCGCGGCGGGCGTAGTCCAGCGCATTGCGCTGAACCTCGACCAACTGGTCGACCGCCTGCTGCTCGCACGATGCACCGGCGCCGAACGCCGCCGCGAAGCCATATGCCTGTCCGTCGTCGGCCGCGGACACGTGGTCGAAGCAGGAATACCGCTCGCGAGCGCGGGCCGCCGCCGCCGGGTCGACCGTCTCGAGATAGGCGATCACCTCCTGCATCGACCGGTGCAGGCTGTACAGATCAAGGCCGTAGAAGCCGGCCCGCCGCTCGCCGTCCACCCGCTGATTGCGCTCACGCAGCCAGTCGGCGAAGTCGCGGACCACCGTATTGCGCCACATCCAGGTCGGGAACCGCTGAAATTCGCGCAGCGCTTCATCCGCGGTCGCATCCTTGCCGATGCCCCGGACGTAGCGGTTCACCCGGTAGGCGTCCGGCCAGTCGGCTTCTGCGGCAACCGCATCGAATCCCTTCTTCTCGATCAACCACTTCGTGATCTCGGCGCGGGTTTGGTAGAACTCGTGCGTGCCGTGCGAACTCTCGCCGATCAGCACAACCCTGGCGTCGC